>CAZYMW010000064.1:0-4088 GCA_964648605.1 Candidatus Woesearchaeota archaeon
TTAAGTTGTTCGAAATAAAAGTATTTATATACATCCAATCTTTATACTACTTATAGGTATATAATTATGTTAGAGGATATCTTGTTCGGGGGGTTTACTTTCGTCAATGCGATCTGGGTAACTTTAAACGGCTACAACTTTGTTCCCCTGCTGCCGGGAAAAAGATCGGAAAAGGAGCAGCAGGCAAAGGAAGCGCAAGATGAGCTTCCGATTTCCGTTTTGCTGCCTGCTTATCAGGAGAGCAATATATTAGAGACCACAGTGGACAACATAGAGGAGGCAAAATATCCGAAAAGCAAGCTTGAACTTCTTCTGCTTACAGAGGACGATGACACAAAAACAAGAGAGGTAGCAGATCGTCTTGCTAAAAAATACGATAACATAAAAACCGTAAACATCGCTGAAGGCAGCGCTCCAAAAGGCAAGCCGAGAGCCCTCGTGCAAGCTTTAGCAGAAGCAAAAGGCGATATAATAGGTGTGCTTGACGCAGAAGATATAATAGACAGAAACCTATTCTCACGTGTGAACAGCGAGATGCAGAACCCGGATTACGGAGCTTTGCAGGGAAGATTGAGGCTGAATTACAACAAAGAAAACTGGCTCGTTTCGCAGTTCAGGGCGGAATACGAGGTGTGGTACCAGACCATGCTGCCCGCTTTCGAATCAAAAAACTACCCACTACCTTTGGGAGGAACTACGAACTTCTTCAGGAAGGACCTTATAAACGTAATGAAATGGAACCCGTACAGCCTTACCGAAGATTTTGAACTCGCGCTTAGGATGTACAATAAGAATTACAAGGTGAGATTGATAGATCTGGTAACAGATGAACAAACGCCGCCGAATCTTAAAAGCTGGATAAAACAGAGGAGTAGGTGGGATCGGGGAAAGTTGCAGGCAGCAAAGCAGCTGCACACCTACAGCAAAGGACTGAAGCACAGATTTATGAGTTACATGCTGTGTGCTACTCCGTATATAGGCGTGGTTAACCTGTTCGGAATAGCGGCAAGCTCGGTCGTGTACGGACTCCACGCAGCTATGCCGATCTACGACTACGTCTTATCGTATACGAACGCTGCCTCTTTAGGTGTCTACTTTTATTTGCAGGGCAGGGGGTATTTTAGGTCGTCGCACAAGAGCTATAAAGACGCTGTGAAATCAGTCGCCCTTGGCGTGACTCTGCCGGCATACTGGCTTCTTCAATGGGCAGCAGGTATACGAGCTATAAAGCAGGAGTTCTTCGATAAAAGAATAGTCTGGGAAAAGACTCCTCACTATAAATTAAACAAAAAAGTATGAGCGATGACCGTGTATCATTCAAATTTAACTATCCCTCCTCCAAAACCTTCCAGCAGGTCTAAAGACTCGTCCTTTTCACTGAAAAACAGGATATCCGTTCCTTTTTTATCCAATTCCTCTACCAGGTCTTTGTGATCCATGACGAAACTTCGTGTAAAAATAGCACGCAGCGGAGTCGAAGTTTCCGTGCGTGATCTGATCCTGTCGAAGCCGTATACATAATCTTCGTTTCCGTTCGAGATGTCATTTATAAATTCTTTTATCACTGCTCTCTGGGTGGAAATCTGGGTGCCTTTTAGCAACTCGTTTATCCTGTCTTTATCCATAAGTTCTTTGAGTCCTGTATGTGCATAAGACACCGTTTCGTACTGTATATCATGAATATCTTTTAAGTAACTTCTTTTAAGCTCTTCATTGTCCATGGAGGTGCCAGCCACTATAAACAGGTCCCATCTGGTTTTTTCGTGTTCGTCGGCTATTGCTTTGGACAGCTTCTCGAAAAACTGTTGTCTGGTTGTATTCTTGAATCTTTTGCCGGATACGTCCTCTTTGAGTTCATGGATCCTTTTCATGGAGAAGTTGGTGATCCTATAAAATATAGCATATCCGTTTTCATACACGTATACGGCTATCTTCGGGCTTTTTTCTTTCGATTTTAAAACGAATTTGAGCTGGAAATCGAGGAATCTCTTTTTCTGCAGGGAAAACCCAGTTTTTATTCTTATATCTATCGTATGATATTTATGAAGCGGCACGTTCTCATCGGATGAAAAATCTATTTTTCCGCTTAAAGCCAGGCTGTTGCCCATCAATTTAACGTTCTCTACGATTATGCCGATTTTTATCAGCTTTATCTCCTGTTCGTCGCCTACGCTTATTTTTCTGCGGGAATACGATGTTACATGGTCCCCATTTTCTATGATGTAGCTCAGGACCACCAGATCATCGTATGAACGTACTATTGCTTTCAATTCTCCCCTTTTCGGCTTGAACAGTATTATTTTCATACAACGTAGATGATGGTATACGCCATCCCGATAACCATGATCGCCCCCGTGAAGAGAATAGTCCATACACCTCCAGGAACGCTATAATGCTTGCTGATCCCAAAGCGTTTTCTCTCCATAAACACTGCGATCAGCACCATTATAGCCAACAACGGCAGCAGAAGTCCGCCTATAACATCGAGCACGTAAGCGAAGTTCGCATGTGTCAGCGAAAGAATTAAAGGTATGAAAGTCGCGAGCGCAAACCCCTTTAGTCTGCTCATTTTGAAATCGTAATTGAATGTATCCACTAGAACTAAGCTCAGAGCCAGATAAGGCGTGATGACTATGAATATAGTCGCGATATAAAAGACATAGCTGAAACCATTCGATGAAACCGAGTTCGTAGCTATATCCGATATATTCGTCCCAAAAAACCCGAGAAATGCAGCTGTAAACAATATATATACTGCTATGGATATGATCACCGAAACTATGATCGCCTTGTTGAATTGCTCCCTTCTATCGCCCAATTCTGCCTTTACTTCTGGGACTACGGTGAACGCAGTGAGTGAAAACAGGATTATACCAAAAGAAAAAAGAGCTTTTCCCGGGTGTATCGTGGAAAGATTCTGAGGCGATATCATCAATATGAAAGGTATCGATATGGCAACTATAAGCAGAAGTTTTATCAATGCTAAAGGCATCTCCATGTCCTCTACGGCGGAATATCCTCTCAGTATCAAAGGAGCTGATAGCAAAAACACCACCAAGATCGATATTGTGAATGGGAAGCCGATAAGGATGCTTAGTGAAACTCCTATAACTATCAGATATGCGATAAGAGCTCCATAGATCGTTAAGATCTGCAAAAGCAGGGCAGCCAATCGGAAATGCTTGTTTGTGTACTTACTTATTAAAATCGGCAGCTGATGCAGTCGTTTTGACTTGAAGGACAGTTCTCCAGTATACATGGTTATAAGTATCGATGCAGCTCCTACTACCAACAGCAGTAAAAGCCCTATAATGAAACCTGGCTTCGAAATAGCGTAAGGCAGAGCGAGTATTCCTGCACCTACGATCGTGCCTACTATCGTTCCTGTAGCTGCCAAGTAACGGCTGTCCATACCTATTTAATTAGTTTGTCATCATATTATTAATTGTGCCCTTGTAGTCTAGAAGCCAAGGACAGCGGCCTCTCGAGTCGCAGACCCGGGTCCGAATCCCGGCAAGGGCAAACAACTTCTACATCGAATCATGGGATCGTTATATGGACTTTAAAAGCGATTCCACGATTTCTTAATAGAAATTAGGGCTTATTACGGTTCTTACTTTGTTTTATTTATCGCTGGTTTCTTTTCGGTTTATTCAATGGCGAATTGTTAAGCCTGTCCATATTTTGGTGCTTTAAATGATACCAAAAATCTTTTATTATGGTATCCCATATGATACTATGTGGAAAAGGACAAAGCCAAGCCGGTAATCGAGGAGTTCCAGGATAACACGCTTCCTGAAGATATTATATAAGAAAAATACGATTTGCAAATCACTTCTATTTTTTACTTTTATTTTTGGATGCAAATCCTCTCAAAAAGAATCGTGATGCGTCAATGTTACTCGGCTTAAACTTTTTAAATGCTTCTGAAGCGGATTTTCCAAATAGAGTTACCATAGACTTTTTGTCTTCTTCAAATTTCTGCTTAGTAAACAGTAAAACCTTTGCCCTACCATCCCAAACGAATTGCGCGATATAATTAATATTAGTGCAGTGAGCGATATAATCTCTAATATGGATAAGGAAGA
>CAZYMW010000065.1:0-4052 GCA_964648605.1 Candidatus Woesearchaeota archaeon
CTCCAGCCTTTTATCGAGCAATTCTTCCTGCTTCTTTGTAGGATAAATTCTGTATCTAAATGCTCGCATCATAGCTTTTAATGTCTCCTAAGTTTAAATCCATTCCCACTTTCAGGAGTACTGTAAATAAATATACATGAGAGGCTAGGATTTCGGCGTCTAACGGCTCCAAACAGATTCGAGTATCTTTTCGACTTCATCATCCGAAACCTGCGGGAAATCTTTATAGAATTGGCCGACGGCGAAGAACGGCTCCTTTTCCATCACGGTTATCAGCTCATCAGCATGCAGCTTGAGTTTTATAGCGGAATATGCGGATACGGCAGGCACAGCGATTATTATCTTTTTCGCCCCCCTATTTTTCAGATAATCGGCAGCTACCGCTACAGTCATTCCTGTAGCAGCACCGTCGTCAACGACTATTACAGTTCTGTCTTTCAATTCAGGATAATGTCTGCTTCCTCTGTACGCACGCAGGCGTCTTTTTATTTCGTTTAATTCTTTCCTTGTTGTTCGATCTACCTCTTCTTTTGTCACTCTATTATCTGCTATCGTACTTTCGTCTAGGATCCTTGAACCATCGGGAGCTACAGCTCCCATCGCCATTTCTGGGTGAAGAGGAAGTCCGAGCTTTCTTACGACTATTAAATCCAGTTTGCCGTGTATTTTCTTGAAAATTTCATATGCTACAGGCACTCCTCCCCTCGGTATCGCCAGAATAAGACAGTTTTTTCCTTCGTATTTCTTTAGCTTGTCCGCAAGTCGTATCCCTGCGTCTATCCTATCATTTAACATATCGTTATCGCTGAGCATATCGATTATATACAGCTACAATAAATAAGCGCTATCTAAACCCTCTAACGTCTTCAAAGTTTCAATAAAAGTCAAGCCAGGTTTTTCTGTTCGAGAAGCCGAATAAGCGAGATTATGGACCGGCCGAGATTTGAACTCGGAGCCTCATCCGTGCAAGGGATGCGTCATGCCAATTAGACCACCGGCCCATTCGCTGTGCTCTCTATAACCTCAATAATCAAGCTTGTCGTATATAAACAGCACTTCTGAAAGTAGCACACGCATACCGGTAAAATGAAGTTATTTTAATAACCGCAACCATAAACATTAGTGGCTATGTCAATAAAACAGTTGTTTGCATTCGATGATGTACTTTTGGTTCCGAGGGTATCGAAAGTGGCATCGAGAAAGGATACAGATATCTCAACTTATCTTACAGACAGGATAAAACTGTCTATACCTATCATGAGCGCCAATATGGATACCGTCACGGAATCCACAATGGCAATAGCCATGTCAAGGCTCGGTGGCGTTGGCGTCATCCACAGATTTAACACGATAGAAAAGCAGGTTGAGGAAATAACCAAAGTGAAAAGAGAGCAGAACGTTATAATAGAAAACCCATACTGTATAACGCCCGATTTCACACTAAAACAGCTAAAGGATCTGGTAGAGGAGAAAAAAGTAACCAGTTTTCCAGTCGCAAGTAACGGCAAACTGGTAGGCATAATAACAAAAAGGGACTTTCAATTCGAGACGGATCAGAACAAAAAAATCTCGGAGATGATGACGAAAGACATCATAACCGCAAGAAAAGGTACATCCGTTGAAGAGGCGAAAAGAATACTTATCAAGCATAAGATAGAGAAGCTTCCGCTCGTAGATTCCGATGGTAACATATGCGGGATGGTAACTTCCAAGGATATAATTATAACGGAAAGTTACAACTCCGCTTCTAGAGATAAAAGAGGTAGATTGAGAGTGGGTGGTGCTGTCGGCATAGGGAAAAATATGATGGAAAGAGCGAAGGCGCTTGCAGATGCAGATGCGGATTTCATAGTTGTGGATGTCGCAAACGGCTATTTGACCAGGGTGGCGGAATCTGTGAGGGCTATAAAGAAAGAATTCTCTGTGGACGTGGTTGCTGGCAACGTAGCGACAAAAGAAGGTGTGCTCAACCTAAAAAAAGCAGGTGCCGATTGCGTAAAGGTAGGTATAGGTCCTGGAGGGGCCTGCCTTACCAGAGTCGTAGCCGGTGTCGGCTACCCTCAATTAAGTGCGATAATGGAAACTGCAGGCAATGGTGTGCCGATCATAGCAGATGGAGGCATAACGAAATCGGCAGATTTTGCCAAGGCAATAGCAGGCGGAGCGGAAACCGTTATGATAGGCGGCCTTCTGGCAGGGACAGATGAAAGTCCAGGCAGTATAATAACAAAGGAAAGCGTCAACTATAAATTTTATAGGGGCATGGCATCCATCGATGCGTTCGCAGACATGTCCTCGAAAATTAACGATATAGTGGATATAGAAGGATACACACCAGAAGGGACGGAAAAACTAGTTTCGTACAGAGGTACAGCCGTGAAGATAATCAACAATCTTGTCGGAGGGTTAAGGTCTGCGATGACATATCTAAATGCAAGCACATTGAAGGAATTTAGGACAAACGCACGGTTTGTAGCACTGACTGAAGCAGGAAAAAAAGAGAGCAAATACTTCTGAGCGGGCTTCATCCCGTTGAATTCTCTTCGTAACGTTTTATGTCTTCGGACGGTCTAAAACAGGCATGAAATAAGTGGTAGCGCAGTAGGAACTCTCGTTCAATCTTTTTTAACTACCAGATCTGTGCATCTTCCCGCTGCTATTGTAAGCCCCATATCTCTGATAACGAATCCCGCTAATTGAGGTATAACGTCCGCCTTTTCTATCGATAGAGGCTTAAGCGGCTCCAAAACGACTATCGCAGCATCGCCTTGTTTTATGGTCGCCGGGTTCTCTTCAACAACAGCACCTGTTTTAGGATCAAGCTTCTTAAGTATCTGCTTGAACTTTACAGGAACCTGCGCTGTATGCGTGTGCAGAACCGGACTGTAGCCCGCTGATATAGCAGTCGGGTGTTGCAAAACTATTATCTGCCCTGTGAATTCTGTGGCGACTGTGGGAGGGTTCGATGCAGGACCAGCCACATCGCCTCTTCTTATCTGATCTTTTTCTATGCCTCTTACATTGAAACCTATGTTATCACCAGGAACGGCTTGATCCAGATTTTGGAAGTGCATTTGCACCGATTTGACCTCTCCGCTTATATGCGAAGGCTCGAAGATTATCTTGTCTCCAGGTTTCATTATGCCGCTTATCACTTTTCCTACAGGAACTGTGCCCACCCCTTGTATGGAATACACATCCTCGACTGGTACTCTTAGTGGTAGCTGTGTAGGTCTTTCTGGCAGAGGAAGACTGTTAAGTGCTTCCAAAAGTGTAGGTCCTGTATACCAGGATATTTTATCCGATTTCTTGGTAAGGTTGATGCCATCTTTCGCTGAGATAGGCACGTAAGTGAATGCTTCTGCGTTAGGGTAAGAAACCTTTATCATCTCTATCACCTTTTTCTTCACGTCTTCGTATTTCGCCTTATCATAACCTAAAAGATCCATCTTATTCATTATGATTATAACGTTCTTTATACCAAAAACCCTTATCAGGTATGTATGCTCCCTCGTTTGGGCCATAACACCTTCTTTTGCATCGACGACGAGAACAGCTGCATCAGCTTCGGATGCACCGGTAATCATATTTTTTATGAAGTCAACGTGTCCAGGTGCATCAATTATGGTAAATTCGTACTTATCTGTTACGAACTTCTGATGGCTCAGGTCTATAGTTACACCTTTCTTTCTCTCTTCACCAGAAGTATCGAGGAAATAAGCGAACTCAAACTCCACTTTTCCAAGCGTCTCGATCTCCTTCTGAATCTTTGCTTTGTCCTGCTCACTGAAGCTTCCAGTCTCGTAAAGCAATCTTCCGACCGTGGTAGACTTACCAGAGTCTACATGCCCTACAAAAATCAGATTCATGTGAGGTTTTGCTTCTGCCATATTAAATCACCTTTTCCAAATTTTATTTGATTATACTATAAAGTAGCGTTTCTCTATTTAAAGCTTTTTATGCAGTCGATAGACCGACAAGTGAAGTTCTATTACCACCCACAACAGACATTTTATTTGACATCCTCTCCCCTCTGAAGGATGAGAGATTCC
>CAZYMW010000066.1:0-4008 GCA_964648605.1 Candidatus Woesearchaeota archaeon
TCCCACTGCCTTCTCTGAGTGCTAAGGCTACGATTTTGACGTGGATCTTCTTATTACTCATAATACACGCATTTTCCTGCCTGGAATTCGCAGCATACTACAGCTGTATCGCTCCTATGATCAGAACAATATTAAACAACCTGGATATTAAAAATCGCTCTGGATGTCATTTCTGCTGCGGAAATCCGGATTCTGGAGAGGGGTGCAGTCTTACCGGCACATTCTCCTATCTGAAGGATAGGGGCTTTCTGCTAAACATTCTGTAACTTCAATTATTCTTGCCTGCGGCGGGTGCTTTGATGCCATGAACAAGCACTTTTTCCCTTCTTAGAACGTTTCCGGGCTTGGAAATTCCCAATCTCTGTAGTCTACCTTTTCGTTCGTAGCCGCTTCAAGCTCTATGCGTTTTTCTATGGATGCAACCAGCTCTCTGACGTGTAGTGCTGCATCTGCATTGACCGAGATCTCATCGATGTCAGAGCGAACGAGAAAGTCGACCATTTCGTCGTACTTTGACGGCGCTTGGCCGCAGATGGATACCGTCTTTCCGTCTCTGTGTGCTATCTTTATAAGATAGCGTATAAGTCGTTTGACAGCCAGGTCGCGTTCATCGAACCTGCTGCTCATCAATGCATTGTTTCTGTCAGCCCCTAAAGTCAGCATCGTAAGGTCGTTGGATCCTATTGAGTATCCGTCTATAAATCCATTGAATTCATCTGCAAGGATTATATTGCTCGGTATCTCAGCCATCAAGAATATTTTTAGGTCCTTTCCTCTTTCTAATCCGTTGTCTTTCATCGTCATCAGGACATTCCGCAATTCATCGACCGTCCTGACAAACGGTATCATTACCCAAAGGTTTTTAAATCCGAACTCATCCCTGACTTTGCTCACAGCTTTCAGCTCCAGGATAAAAGCTTCTTTGTACCTTGGATCATAATATCTGGATGCGCCTCTCCAGCCCAATAAAGGGGCTTCTTCCGCCGGCTCGAATCCTTTGCCCCCCTTTAGATCGGAATACTCGTCGGTCTTGAAATCGCTGAACCTGAGTATCACCGGCCTCGGATTGAATGCAGAACAGACTTTCTGTACGCCTTCTGCCAGAGTGTCGACTATAAACGACCCTTTTCCTTTTTTGATCAAAGACAATGGATGCTCTCCTATCTGAGCCCATAAAAACTCCTCTCGCATCAGACCCACTCCATCGACAGGAAGAACAGAAACTTTTTCCGCAAGTTCCGGCTCGCCCAGATTCACCATTATTTTCGTACCGGTTATGATTTCAGGGGTAATCACCCCCGTTTCGTGTCCGGCAAGGGGCGCACTTACGTCTGCCTTTCCGGCATAAACCATCCCTTCCCTGCCGTTTACAGTTATCATAGCGCCGTTTGGTATCGCCTCTGTGGCTTTTGTACCCAAAGATCCCGTACCGACTATAGCCGGCACACCCATCTCCCTCGAGACAATCGCAGCGTGGCTCGTCATCCCCCCTTCGTCTGTAACTATCGCTTCGGCTTTCTTCATAGCAGGCACCCAATCCGGGGCAGTCATCTTTGTTATCAATATTTCTCCGGATTTGAACGAATTTATCTCGTCCTGGCTTTTTAGTATATGAGCGATGCCCGAAGCGATACCTGGGGAAGCAGGAAGCCCTTTAACAAGCACTTTCATAGAAGCCGTCGAACCGATCGCCGCTTCGGATGCAGGAATCTTTTTGTTAGCCCACACAGTTTCGCTCCTCGCCTGTACTATGAATAAGCGGTTGTCCCTGCCGTCCTGAGCCCACTCGAGGTCCATAGGTCTATTGTAATGCTTCTCTATATCAATGGCATAAGAAGCCAGCTCGAGTATCTCCGAGTCTTTAAGACACTGTGCTTTGGCCTTCTCTTCATCGACAGCTACTTCCTTGGTGCCACCAGATTCCTCTCTAAGCAGCATCTTGGTTTTGTTTTTTGAGATCATCTTTTTAGTTATTTCACGTGTTTTCTTATCGATATAGTATGTGTCGGGTGTGATAGTACCTTGGACGATGTATTCTCCAAGCCCATAACTGGCTTCTATCATCACTACCGAATCATCTCCATTGGAGACATTTAGAGTGAATATTACACCTGCAGCCTTCGAGAAGACCTGCCTCTGGACAGCAACAGCGAGGGCTATTTTTGCTCCTCCAAAGCCCTTTTTTATCCTATAATATATAGCCCTGCCTGTGAAAAGGCTCGCATAGCATTCTTTTACTTTCTGGAGGACGTTTGACACCCCTCTGATGTTCAAATAAGTCTCTTGCTGGCCAGCGAAGCTTGCGTCCGGCAAGTCCTCTGACGTGGCTGACGAACGTATTGCGACGAATTCTTCCTTTTCTTTGCTGACTAGCTTCCTGTAGTATTCAGAAATCCTTTGAGAGAGGTCGTCCGGCAGTTTCGATTCCATTATGATGTGTTTTATCTTTTTACTGGTCTTTTCCAGCTGCTGACTGTCCTCCTCGTCTATGCCTTTGAGTGCTTGGTTTATCCCGTCTTCTAACTTGTTCATCGCGATGAACTCATTGAAAGCGAAAGCCGTTGTTGAAAACCCGTCCGGCACAGGGACTTTCGTAGAAGTTATCATCTCTCCTAGGTTAGCTGATTTGCCGCCGACAAAAGGAACATCCTCTTTGTGTATCTCATTAAACCATAGGGCTACTTCTTTTGATTTGTCCATATCATTTTATTTATAGTTCATATTATATTAACATTACTAAGGGCTTATTCCGAGCGGATGAGTACCGGGATACTTATATGCAGGCAAAATTTTACGGTTTAGACAATAAAGGCAGGACGCTCTTATTGACGAAAACACTCAGGGTCTTTGCTTTTGGTTTTTTAAGCATAATCCTTCCCCTGTATTTATTGAGACTGGGCTACGGGGCACTTTTCATCGGCGTAGTGTTGTCGGGCTCCCTTTTCGGTGCTGTGATGTATAATGTGCTCGTCAGCGCTTTTTCCGACAGGTTCGGCAGAGGACGGTCTTTGATTTTGCTGTCGATGATGATGGCAGTGTCGGGCGGGCTGCTTATAGCCGATCTTTCTGCGGCATCGCTGATAATCGCCGCAATAATAGGGGCTATGAGTGTTACCGGAACGGAAACAGGCCCGTTTCTGGCTATAGAGCAATCGGCTTTATCGAATTCGGTAAACCTGAAAAACAGGACGAGCGCTTTCGGGGTATACAATTTCTTAGGGTACTCCGCTGCTGCGTTCGGTGCTTTATTCAGCGGGCTGCCATCGTTCGTCGGCTCGCTTACCGGCTATCAGATGCTGCTGTACATCTATGTGGGCATAGCTCTGTCTTTGGCAGCCCTGTATTATTCGTTAGGGAAAGCACTCGAACTAAAGAAGTCTACCCGCATAAAGGTTAAATTATCAAGAGCCGGCAAGCGAACAATAATCAAGCTGTCGTTACTGTTCTCCGTCGATGCTTTCGGCGGCGGCTTCGTGCTTCAGAGTCTGCTCAGCCTTTGGTTTGCATCCAGATATGGGATGGGTGTAGGGACGTTATCGTTGATATTTTTAGGGACAAACATCATTACAGCATTATCCCTGCTCTTGGCTCCTAAAATAGCTCGAAGGATAGGTCTCCTCAACACTATGGTTTTTACGCATATACCATCCAACCTTTTTCTGATATCCATACCATTCGCGCCGACAGCGTTATATGCCGTGGTTCTCCTATTTTTAAGACAATCTCTATCGCAGATGGATGTCCCGACGCGTCAATCGTATACGATGTCGATAGTCAAACCTGGGGAAAGAACCGCTCTTGCAGGGCTTACGAATATCCCTAGGAATATAACACAGGGCATAAGTCCTGCCATATCGAGTTATTTTATAGGCATCTTTGAATATTCTGCGCCATTTATCGCATCGGGAGTATTGAAGATAGCATACGATATAATGATATTCTTTAGTTTCAGAAAAGTAAAGCCGCCGCAAGAAAAAGGATAGACGGCATAAGGAGCAACAGGAAAAG
>CAZYMW010000067.1:0-4007 GCA_964648605.1 Candidatus Woesearchaeota archaeon
TGGACAATGGCAGCGACAGCGAATATAGCCAGGGCACTTACATTTACAACATGGCGACGCTTGGTAATCAAAACTATAGTGCGCTTTCCATAAGGCGAGCATATACGATATCGCCAAAAATTATAATTACGAATACAACGGTCGTAGCGGTTAACGGAAGCAACTATACCGTAAAAGAGAGTCAAGTCATAAACAATAATACCGTGAATATTAATATCCCCAAGTTGCTAGCGACGAATAAAACATTCATCCCGATATTTAATAGCTCCTCTGACTTGACCGGTTTCAAGTTTGGTGTTTCCCAAAATTTGAATCATACTACGATCTCTATAACGAACTCCACGAACCTGACTTGTTACAACCACACGTTACAAAACGTGGTAAGATATTATCAGATAATCACATCGTTCAACGACAGCGTAATTAAGAGCGGGGTGGAATACTATATTCACGTAACCAACAGTGAACTATCGGCGCACAATCTGTTATCCGGCAACCTATCTCAGTATAGATGCGACGCTTTTTCCCAGAATTGGGAACCACTGCCGACCTATCTAGAGGCTTACAACTCGAGCGGCGCCTATTATACAGCGTATTCCCCCGGGTTCTCTACATATGCGAGCGCAAAAGGCCTTGCGATAGTAAATAATTCGACGAAACAAATAGTTCCGCAACTGTTCTATGAGAGCGGACTTCCAGTCGGGATGTTCTGGACGATAAATTATGGAGGTGTGAATTCATCCGCTATAACCAATATACCGATAATATTTAATGTTATTGCGGGAACCTATCCATTTATTGTTTACAGCTACGTTAATTCATCGAATAATCTAACCACCGAATGTAATACCACATACTCACCAGTAAATTATGAAGCCAATCTGCTAACAGTAGTATCTGCAGGCAATACTATAACTGTGGAATATCGTGCACGTACATCTTGCGCAACAAAGATACCTTATCAACAGGCAGCAAATGAAAATATACCTTACCAACAGATAATAAATCTAAACACACAGCCCCATCTGATCCTTCTACCAGCTATTATAGCAATAGTAATACTTTTATTGGTCATAATAAAATTACTGTTAAGTTTCTCCGAATTGAAAAGGTCAAACAGGGGAAGGAAAGATCAAGTAAAGAAAGGAAAAGATCAAGTAAAAGAATAACTTATTAAGTATTCAATCGTAGCGCTGGCATAGGTCTAAATACAGCAGATCACATCTTGGAAAGGAAACATTGCGCATGTATGATAAAATGCAAATTTATAAGGGAGAAATTTCAAAAGAACAGAAAATTCTGAATTCCGTAAAATAAATTAAAATGTTTGCTACAGATAAAATAAAGAATGAGCCCAGAGAGAGTTGAACTCCCATCTCATCCGTGTAAGGGATGCGTCCTAGCCGTTAGACCATGGGCTCTTCGGTCGTCATAACAGATTTTATAAAGCGCTTCAGTATATTAATTCTTTGTGAATCACAGCTCGACTCAATGGGACATGAGGAAAAGACTAAGTAAAGAAAAAACCTAAAAAAAGTTATATTTAAATAGTATTATTTGCTAATCTTCTTATGGAGTCTGGTGATAAGGAAGTAAACTTGTCCGTTAGATCAAGTCCTCATTTACGTTCTATATATCCCGGTGCTTTGGCCGGATGGATAATGGATTCATTCGACCTCAGTATGATGTTCCTTCTAGTTCCTGCACTGGCGGAGGCATTTTTCCCCTCGAATTACGGTTTAGCCATCGTAGGAACCTGGAGCATTTATACCACGACATTCGTATTCAGGCCTGTCGGTGGTCTTATATTCGGTAGACTTGGTGACAGAATCGGTAGAAAGACAGCAATGGTAATAACCTTGCTTGGTCTCGGTCTAATCATATTCGCAACCGGTTTCTTACCTACTTACGCAGCAGTCGGAATCGCCGCACCTATAATGTTATTCACCTTCAGGATAATAACAGGTATCTTCGGAGGCGGTGAATACGGTAACAGCGCCTCTATAATCATGGAGTCCGTTAAAAACAGCAAGAGAGGAAAGTGGTCTGCACTGATTCAGTCTGGTTACCCTATAGGATACACTTTAGCAGCTACACTATTCCTCGGTCTTAACTTTTACTTTGGTCACACTAGTTTTATATCTCTTGGATGGAGATGGATGTTCTACATAGGAATAATACCTGTGGTAATAGGACTTATAGTAAGACTCAGGATGCCTGAATCCGCACTGTGGTCCGAGCTTCACAAGAAAGCAAAGGTCAGCAGAGCACCTATAAGAACAATCTTCAGCAACAGGCAGCTGCTCGTCGGTGTTCTGACAGGTATGCTGGCAATGACCGGTATAGCTTGGGTTTACGGCCTTACTTTAGGGTTCTTCCCTACGATATTGTCGCTGAACAGTTTCATGGCCTTCCCAACGTTCGTTTACATAGTAATAGCAGCTATCCTGACCTCGCTCGTAGGTTACATCGCATCCGGAAGCATAAGCGACAGACTCGGCAGGAGAAACATGATGGTTATCTTTTCGGTACTCGCAATAGCAGTCTCACTGCCGTTCACGTACATGCTTCTTAATCACACAGGTGGTGCAGTGGGGGTCGGAGTATTTGCTTCAATACTCGCATTCTTAACAACAGGTATCTACGGAGTCATTCCAGCATTCCTCAGTGAAAAGTTCCCTACAAACGTAAGAAGCACAGGAGTCGGCTTCGGATTCAACGGCGGATTTATAATTGGAAACTGGAGTACTGTAATCCTCCTGCTCATAGTAACAACCACAGCAGCTTCCTTCACGGGATGGTGGGCTTACTTCATAATAATTGGTGAACTGTTCATACTGATCGCAGCTCTGTTCTCTAAAGAGACAAAGGGAGTAGATCTTAAGGTCCTGAAATAATCATTTGGTGGAATATCTACCTTTCATTATTTTTACAGGTTATTAACATAACAAGCCTCTATTTTGCCGCTAATAGGAAGTTTACGGCAACTAGAGCGGTTTTTATATGTGCAGACACCTTTTTGAGAAGAAATCAAGCGTCGGTAAAATTATTCTCTTTTCTGAGTGTTAAAGCTACCTTTTTCAAATCGTATCACAAGAGATTTTTACTCTCTTCTTTATAGCTTTTTATAGATGCTTCTAAAAGCTAATTGTAAAGAAATCTTCCTTCTTCCAGCTTTTTATCTAAAGCTTCTTCCTGTTTCTTTGTAGGATAGATTCTGTATCTAAATGCTCGCATCATAGCTTGTTAATACCTCTTAAGTTTAAATTTGTTACCACTTTCGGAAGGATGTACAAGCGTTAGAAACCGGAGAGCACTTAATATTTTAACTCTGCAAATATTTTCCACCATTTCACTTTTCTTTCAATTTTATAATCGAGTGTGTAAGGATCTGGTCCATGAGAAGCGTTTAACATGAGGAGGAAAAGAAAGACTATCGCATATATTATGCCAGTTCCTATATCTGTAGAACCAGGTCCGTACGGACCACCAAAGCCCTCTGGTACAGACCATATCAAAAGACTTAGCACGAAACCGCCGCCGTAGGCAGTTTTTCTAAGGAAGCCCGTTATCAATGCAAACGCTAACGCAAGCTCTAGCACGCCGATGAGATATACCCAAAGAGTCGGGTTTGCAGCCGTTTGAGTTGCCCAAAAAGAGAACCACGGCCGTAGCCAGGCCGGTTGACCCACTCCAGCGGAGGTTATCATACTTGTGAAGTACTTCGGCATGTCCATGATGAATTTAAAAGTGCCATCTATTCCCCATACGATCCCAAATATTATAGCAAAAATGCGAGTAAGCAAGTGCGAATTTCTTACAAACCAACTGTCAACAATCGAATGCAACGCCCTTTTCGTATATTATTATATAAGTTTTGTTTCTATTAATAGCTTTTAGTATTAGAAGTCAGCTCGGAAGACTTCTAGGATAAAGAAAATCATTTAACTACGTGAGCGGGAAATCCCACACCCTCTTCAGAGGGTTCCCTTTAGGAAGCGGGATGA
>CAZYMW010000068.1:0-3997 GCA_964648605.1 Candidatus Woesearchaeota archaeon
TATAAACGTCGCCAGCAATGAGCACTGCAAACGGAGACTGTAGAGTTACTGATGCACGCGGCGCACCTGATGAATAAACTCAAAAGGGCATTTAATTAAAAAGGGTCTTATAGCCGGCAATAGCGATAAACACAAAATTTTTAGCCTAGGGCGAGAATCGGACTCGCGATCTTTTCCTTACCAAGGAAACGCTTTGCCACTGAGCCACCTAGGCATTATTCTAAATAAGCAATAAACGTATTAAAATTTATTTTATTGCGCTATCGTGCCATCGATGCGCATAAATAACTATTTAAAACGTGCGTGTTTGTTTGATAGATATGCGTAGCCGAGGAGAAGAACATTTCGGTTTATTCTCTTCTTATCTCTATAGCCTTTTCTCCCGATTCGCACTCGCAGCGTTCTATAACGGCGTAGCAGAGGATATAAGCGGATTAGCACCAAAGAAACTTCTAGATGTGGGGGGAGGAAACGGCTTGGTTATATCAAAGCTTTCGCACTACCTAAAGAAAACGGATTTCTATTATGTAGACCCTTCAAAGTACATGCTTAGAATAGCGAGCAGACGGCTGTCTAAAAATAAAAAGCAGAAATTCTTTGTAGAGCTAGGGAACAGCAGAGCTATCCCGTACAAAGAGAAATTTGATGTTATAATCTCCACTATTTCGTTTCATCATTGGGTTTTCAAGTTCAAAAGCTTAAAGTATCTTTTAACCAAATTAAACAAAGGCGGCGAATTGAGGATTTATGAATTCTACAAGGATAATTTGAGAGGACTCAAAAGAGGCGCAAAGGCCCATGCTCTGTCGATGAAAGAAGCTGATAGGTATAACTTCAAAGGGTACAAAAAGGATATAAGGATAATAAATGATGAAATAATAGTTCTCAGCTTTAAACGGATCCGATGAATAGTGTATCAGCGCTAGAAACTACTTTGATTCGTTCTTCTCTTGACTTCTTAGGTTATGGTGTCTCGGATTTTTGCCGGACGGCTTAGAACACGATGCTTATCTATAGGATGTTTGCTTGAGTGCTCTTGCCGCACTGCGATACGGTTTTTGCGCTTCGGTCTGCCTTTTATCGTCCACGAGAAGCGATCTGTCGTACTCCAAGAACCTTTTCCTTAACGATTTCTCCTTTCTTACAAGGCTTTTCGCCAACACGGATCTGACTGCATGGGCTCTTGACATGCTTCCTCCGCCCTTAACTTTTACATATATATTGTATTTTCCGGCTAAATCGGACGCTATCACTAAAGGTTCGCCTGCGATTAACTTAAAAAGCCTGTCCTGGTATGCAAAAAGCGATTTCTTATTGATAAAAACTTTGCCATCCCCTTCTGTTATAATGCCGCTGGCTATCGTTGTTTTTCTCTTGGCTATCGTAATCACATTTTTTTTCATGTTCTCTTATACTTCAGTATATTTGACAGTTCTGCTATTTTAACCCTATGGACGGGCTTATCCAATTTCATCTTAGCTATGACTATGCTCTGCTGTGTTCTCAGTTCGTCTGGCAGCCCTTCGTAGACTTTGATACGTTTTAAAGCTTCCCTGCCGCGCAGAGTTTTCCTACGAAGCATGCCTCTTACAGCTCTTTTGACTATGCCATTAACTGTCCTCGGCACGAAAGGCCCTTTAGACATGGTTCCGGATTCGATCCGTCCTCTGTATTTGCTGATAATACTGTTCTTGTCTCCGATTATAATCATATCACCAGCATTTATCAGCGAGATATCCTCACCTTCCAAGGCAGCTTTAGCAGCATAAGTAGCCACTCTCCCAAGAATACAATCTTCTCCGTTTATTATGATCATAACTTTATAATTAGGTGCACATACTAATATAAGCTTATCTTTTCTTTCTGTGATTTGCCAGCAGTGTTTGCAAGACGATTGATGCGGCCAAAGCTGTTATCAGCAACAGGATAACAACAAACTCTACGATAGTATTGTATGCGCTGTAGTATAGCGATAGGCTGTATTCCTGCCCAGTCAGGATAAGAAGGTTGGATTCGTCTATTACAAGTCCTAAACCGAATCCAAAAGCAAGAGCCATGACATTCTTCAGCGAAGCGCTCCTAAAAGTCCGTTCATTCAGAAGGAATGATAGTATCCCCACAGCGACTATTATGATGACCCCATAGAACAGATGATGAAGGTATATACCATCAAATGTCAACGTCACGGCCCCTCCTAAAAACACATAAATTCTGGCAGCGGCTATCGATGTTAATGTGCCTATCAAAACGTACAGGATGGGATTGGCAAACACCTTATTAAATGTATTATTACGCGGCATAAATATCCAATAAACATGTTAATATTTATAGATACGTCAAACAAGTTGTGCGGGCCGGTGGTCTAACGGCATGACACTGCCTTCGCATGGCAGAGGCTAGGGGTTCAAATCCCCTCCGGTCCAGGGTCGCCAGCGGGTTTTGAGGGGAGGACTGATCCAAAGAAAAGGCATCGATAAAGTGCTATCGTATTCGGATCCAGAATCCTCCCATAAAGAATCAGAAGAAACATCGGGCAACGCTTTAGAAAGCCGACTTTTTCGCAAAGAAATAAGCGAGTATAGCATTAAAAGTCATATCGATGAAAAACAGAAAACTGGGCTCGGAACAGCATACGACAATCTGGTAAAAAGGAATCCGCTTTTCGTGTTCTGGAGCTACAAAATACAGTTTTGATCCTTAGCTGAAGTAGCTCCAGAGAATGAACGCTGCTAATGACACTACAAAAGACCAAATAGCCAATAGATTCTGCTTTATCGGTATATAGATCGATAACGCTTGGGTTGCTACTGCCGATGGATAGAACAGATTTTCTACGGCTATATAACCCCATATAAGCAGCGAATACAGCCATATTCCTTTGAAAAGCACTGCCAGCGTTCTTTTCGTTTCTTTTTTCATAGTTTTATCGTCGTGTTGTTCTTTTTTGACCAGACGAGTTTTGTGACGATAAACAACGACATTATCGATATGAATATTATAGCCGTGATTGACATGTCCATAAAAAGGGTTTTGCCGAGTATTCTGCTGTACTTTGTCAGGTAAGTTATGAGGACTATTTCAGCAAAGAGCGGTATAACGGTCAGCGCATTGAACTTTCCGAAGCGATAAGCCGAGCTGAAAAAGCCTTTATTCTTAAAGTTTATTTTCTCGTTCATAACGAAGTTTGAAAACGTGCTTATCTCTCCCCCAATGAGTATGGCTGCAGGGTAAAACCACCCGAGACTGAGGCTGAAATAAACCGCTATAAGATTCAGCACGTACGTAAGCGAGCCGAATAACCCGAACAATATCGATGAATGATTTAAGCTATGGACTATGGAATCGAATATCTCGCCTGGATTTATGTGCTTGTTGTCCTGTTTTCTTGATGGCTTGACAACTTCCACCGTCTTTATTCCTTTGGCATTAAGTATATTCATAGCTTCTATCAAAAAGGCTTTACCTTTTAAACGGGTGTTTTTTATAGCTACGGCGGCTTCTTTTGTGAACACCCTGTTCATCGAAAAACCGTTATACATATTACCAAAAGAAAGCAGGTTTGAGACCTCGGTTATCATCATATCTAGTATCCCTCTTTTGCACGATTCTATGACGTTCCCGCTGCCAAGGTATGGCAGGAACCATGCTGCGTTAGATTTTGAATAGTCCTCGAACGTGACTATCTTTTCTGCTCCCAATTCAGCTGCAGCAGCAAGCCCTGTCCTCAACGTGTCACCTACATCGCTGCTGTGCGAGAATTTTATAATCTTTATGTTTTTAAAGAGGGGGGAATTCTTCTGGATCGGAAGATCCGTCAATGCCAGCGTCCCGCTCGGACTTACGCTGTCCACTTCTTCAAGGAAACGGCGCAGCTTTTTGCTGTACAGCGGGCTAAAGTCAGGTAAAAGCAGTACAATACTCGGGTCTGTCATCTAGAATATAATTTTTAGTCGTATTTAAAAGTTGCATAGGCTGTTATAACAATAATTTTGATATT
>CAZYMW010000069.1:0-3980 GCA_964648605.1 Candidatus Woesearchaeota archaeon
GGTTGTGGGATCGGTTTTCAGCGCGTAAGTCAACGTTACGTTAAATCGATTATAAGATGTTTCAACCTTTTTCATTTTTACACGGTAGCCTTCCGATTCATATTCATCTTCCATTTCCATTATAACTCCTTGTTACACCCAATCTCCTTTACCTTGATTGTTCGTGTGTCGCCTTCTACTCCTATGTTTAATGCATTTTTCATACCATATTTAATGAAACGATCGCCTATTTAAGCTTTTACTTTAGGATAGTAATGTCTTTTTCGTTTGATAATAGAAACGAAGGCGCTGATGTGTGCATCGGTTAACAAGCGGTTTCCTACACACAATTGATAATAGAGCTTGAACGATTCCAGGATCCTTATTGATCCGTATTGTGCTCGGGTTCGTGCTGTTTTCAGAAGTGATGTGCAACAAAGAGGGCTCAACCTTGTTTTTCAACGCCGTTTTTAGGGCATATCTTATTAATTACACAGAGACTGCAAAGCGGCACGGAAGAACGACAGATCTTGCGCCCGTGCGCTTTGAGGATGTAAGCTATGTCCTTCCAGTGGTTTTTTTCGACTATCGACATAAGATCCTGTTCTATTTTATCCGGGTTTTTACTCGCCGAAAGACCTATTCTATAGGACAATCTTATTACCCATGTATCGACAGGGATGCCTTCGATTATTCCGTATGCGTTTATTAGTATAGTGTTGGCGGTTTTTCTTCCGATCCCGGGAAGGTTGACAAGATCATCCATTCTGTCAGGGACACTGCCTTTGAATTTTTCTGTTATTATCCTGAAGGTATGTATCATATTCTTCACTTTGTTCTCTGCAAACGTCACTTTCCTGACATAGCGCAGAAGCTCCGATTCGGATGCTTCAGCGTAATCTTCGGCAGTCTTATAATTTTTGAACAGTTCCGGAGTAACGGCGTTTACGACGACATCTCTTGTCTGCGCCGACAATATAGCGGCGGCTGTGAGATCTATGGGAGTTTTGAAGTCCAAGTAATACTTGGCCCCCGGATATTCTTTTTGGAGTAGTTTCACGGCTTCCCCGCCTTTTTCCTTTGTCAATAGATCCGGTTTCTCCATTTTATTGATGATGCGATCGTTCTTTTTACGCTTTTTGAAAGCCTCCGGCGGGTGATGATCCCGCGACCTTCTGCTTACAAGGCAGACGCTCTGCCGCTGAGCTACAGAGGCACATATTATATTATGCGCTTCGGATTAAAATCATTCGTATATAATCTATTAATACTATTTCTTATTAGATTAAAAATGGAAACGAAGTTCATCGACATACACGCTCATATAAGTGATCGCACTTTCGACGCCGACAGGGATGTTCTCATGTCCGAACTGGGGGATTACATCATCCTCAATTCGGGGGAATACCCCGAAGAGAACGAGAAGATACTCGATATAAGCCAAAAATATCCGAATCTGCTGCCGTGTATAGGACTCCATCCGAACTTCATTGCAATGTATGGAAACGCCAGAAGAGAAGAAGGTTTCGAATATCTTTTCAGAAATATAAACAGAGCCTTCGCTGTATCGGAGATCGGGCTTGATTTCAAAGCGAAGGACGAGCAGCAGAAAGAGGCACAAAAAGGCATGCTCATCAGCATATTGGAGCTCGCAGAAAAATACAACAAAGTGTGCGTAGTGCACAGTAGAAATGCTATGAGTAGCCTTCTCGAAATAATACCGACCTTTAAGGTTAGGATAATACTGCATAATTTTGAAGGCAACGCTCACGAGCACGAGAAAGCCCTCGACATCGGTGCTTTTATCAGTATTTCGACGAGCATAATGCGTTACAAAAGGGAGGGATTTCTAAGGAAACTGCATCCAGACAGGATTTTTGTGGAGACGGATTCTCCTGTGCTGAGTCCGGATAACAACAGGAATACCCCTTTAAATATCCCAAAGCTTTTAGATTATATGGCGTCGGTTCGCAATACGGATGCGATAGCGCTGAAGGATCAAATATACTCAAACTTTAAAAATCTGTTCTATGGATAAGGCAACTATACTCGGCACTGCTTCTGCATTCCCCACAAAAACAAGAAACCATCCTTCTATATATGTCAATCTAAACGGTGTAAGGATACTTTTAGACTGCGGAGAGGGTACACAGAGGCAGATAAGATCGGCTGGTTTGAGTCCATCGGTAGACTATGTATTTATAACTCATTGGCACGGAGATCATTCGCTTGGCGTAGGCGGGATCGTACAGAGTCTGAACATGATGCGGAAAGACACTCCTCTAACCATAGTCGGCCCTGCAGGAACGAATTCGAGCGTAAAACACATATTAGATGCTTACAAGTTCTATAAAGGACTTGTGATAAAAGTGCGTACGCTGGATGCTAAAAAGGAATCTCTGGTAATGGATATCAAAGGTCACTCGATTTACGCGATAAACGTTAAGCACGTGATAAAATGCTTGGGATACAAAATAAAAGAGAAAGACAGTAGGAATATAAGAAAAGAACTTTTGGATAAGCTCGGCGTGAAATCGAGCCCGCAGCTTAAATCCCTAAAAGCGGGAAAAGACATCGTCATCGACGGAAAGAAGCTTAAAGCTAGCCAGCTTACTTACATAAAGAAAGGCAAATCCCTCGTTTATCTCACGGATCTCATCTACGATAAAAATCTGTACAGATTCGCAAAGGATGCAGATGTCCTTATAATAGAATCAACGTTCTCGTCCGAATTGCAGGAACGGGCGAAAACGTTTATGCATCTTACGGTAAAAGACGCCTTGACGATAGCGAAACGCGCCAACGCAAAGAAAATATACTTGGTTCATTTTAGCCAGAGATACGAAAACCTGGATACCATAGAAAAAGAGGCGGCTGCTCTAAGCAAATCTATGGGTATAAAAGCCGAGGTTATCCTGCCTCAAGACTTATCAGAGATAACTGTCTGAAGAACTGACTACTATTTCAGTGTCGCTTCCCCTTCTTCCCAGTTCACAGGGCAAAGACTACCGCTCTGTAAAGCCGTAAGAACCCTGTAAGTCTCTTCGGTGCTTCTGCCGATTTCGTCGGGTGTCATGACTATGTATTTTATGTAACCATCGGGATTTATTATGAACAAGCCTCTCCTTGAATTGCCGCTGGATTCGTTCAGCACCCCGAAATCCCTGCTTATATCGCCTTTTCTGTCGGATATCATAGGATAGGATATTTTTGACAGTCTTTTGTCGGATTCTACCCATGCTTTGTGTACATACTGCGTATCCACACTGACGGCTATGATCTCAGCGTTCTTTCCGCTGAATTTTGCATAATCCTTCGAAAATCCTTCGAGCTCCGTAGGGCATACGAACGTGAAATCCGCTGGATAGAAGAAAAGAACTACCCATTTCCCCCGATAACTGCTGAGCTTAACTTTTGCGAATTTTCCATTGTAGTATGCATCCGCCTCAAAATCGGGTGCAAGATCGTTCATCGTGTATAATTTCTTGTCCTCCATAATTTTAAACCTCCTAACTTACAGTATTGTTAGTCATTTAAAAACCTTGCGTGCCGCTATTAAAGAAGGCTTTTATAGTAGATGTCTTCTTCATAAAACTAATGACAAAAGCTGTATCGTGGGCGTCGTTTGAGAATCGGCCGGTCCACTGCGAAGTCGGTGTGATCGGAAGCAAAAAGAGTCTCCTCGATCTCTTGGCCGTTTCCAATGAAATCATAGACAAATTGCCTATCATCGGAAGGTATTACAAGAAGCCGGAAGTCTACTTAACAGAAGAAAAACAAAGCAGCGTGTGCAGCGTAGTGTTCGAAGGAGAGTACAACAGATACACTCTAGTGCCAGTCATTAAATCGGCAGTTTCAAAGCACGATTTTGCGGCTTATTATAGCATAAAGCTTCTGAAGGAAACAACTGTCCTACGACAGGATAAGACCATCGTTTAGAGGTTGCAGTGAACCTCGAAAATTACAGAATGTTTTGCCGGATATGCTTGATTTCTTCTTAA
>CAZYMW010000070.1:0-3798 GCA_964648605.1 Candidatus Woesearchaeota archaeon
CAGCAAGAGGCAGCCCTCGACGAACTGAGAACCGATAAAACACGTCTTTTGCGGGAGGCGACGATCGTATGAACGCAAAGGAAGCCCACACCATTTATGGGTGGGAGGATGTCACATAGTTTTAGTAAACTTTGTAGAGATATAAGCCTCAGTAGTCTAGTGGTCTAGGATCTCAGCCTGTCTAAGACTCAGGAAACGTTGAGAACGCGGGATCGAATCCCGCCTGAGGCGTATGATTTTTTGATCGGATCCCGTTCAAATAAAAAATCTGAAAATTGCATGTTAGATCCAACGAATTCCATATATTTATTATGATTTTTGTTCCTCCGTTTTTCGGACGCTTATATTTACTTTCTGGTTTATGAAAGGAGCAAGCTTTTTCGGTATGATCTTGCCGTAGCGCCTGTTTGGGTGTATTTTGCTTATATAGATCTGTTTTTGGATATGTCCACAAGTTCTTTTATAAAGTCTTCTGCAGAAACACCATATTTGGTCTTTCCGTTTCTGTCTCTCACAGCAATAGTTCCGTTCTGTGATTCTTTGTCACCGATGACCATGGTGTATGGGACCTTCATCAGCTGGCTGTGTCTTATTTTATAATCCAAAGTAGAATTGCTATTATCCAATTCCACTCTTATTCCCGCAGCGAACATCGCATCATATATCTTTTTCGCGTAATCATCGTTTCTTTCGGTTATCGTCAGGATCCTGACCTGTACGGGTGATAACCAAACAGGAAGCTCACCTGCGCTGTTCTCGAGTATTATACCCATGAATCTGCCTATAGTCCCTATTATCGAACGATGTATGACAACGGGTGTGCTCATCCTGTTGTCGTGATTGATATACTTAGCATCGAATCTTTCAGCAAGATTGAAGTCTATCTGTATGGTCGATACAGCATAAGCGTTTTCCGGCTTTCCCGTGAAATCTAAGACGTATATGTCTATCTTAGGCCCATAGAAAGCCCCGTCCCCTTCCTTTATTTCATAATTGTATCCACTGTCATCGAGCGCATTTTTCAGTATGTTTTCAGCCTTGTCCCACTGTTCCTCAGAGCCTATTCTATGTTCTGGCCTGGTCGCCAGCCTCATTACCGGCTCGAACTTGAACAGACTATAAATCTCCTTCGTATAGCTGAAAAGCCTCGCTACTTCGTCAGCTAAGTTGTCCTCCGTCACGTATATATGCGCGTCGTTCTGCTCCATCATTCGTGTGCGCATCAATCCATCCAACGTCCCTTCCAATTCGTATCTATGAAGCATGCCATAATCTGCTAACCTCAACGGGAGATCCCTATAGCTTCTTGTTTTTGATCTGAACACGACAGTAGAAAATGGGCAGTTCATCGGCTTCAAGATGTACTCCTCGTCTTTGTTCGATAAAGGTTCGACACCATACATGTTTTCTCTATACTTCTCGTAGTGTCCGCTGGTCTTCCAGACATCGGATTTAGCTATTATCGGCGTTATTATCTCTTCATAGCCATATTTTCTGTCCATCTCCCTCGCCAATCTCAGAAGTTCGTTGTAGATTACAGCTCCTTTTGGGAGGAAAAAAGGAGACCCAGGTGACAGAGGAGACAGCTCAAAAAGCTGCAGCTCCTTGCCTATGCGTTTGTGATCGTGCTTGTAGCGTTCTGCTTCCAGTTTAATATATTCTTCTAGATCGTGTTTAGACGGGAAGGTTACGCCGTATATCCTTGTAAGGACTTCTCTTTTGCTATCACCCCTCCAATACGCTCCGGCGACTTTCAAGAGCTTTACAGCCTTTATGTATCTAGTCGAAGGTATATGCGGTCCTCTGCAAAGATCAAGAAAACCGCCGTTTTCATACATCGTTATAGGCGGTTTAACCTCCGTTTCAAGTATCTCTTTCTTGAACTTGTTGCTTCCGAATATCGTCAGAGCCTCTTCTTTCGTCACCTCTTTTCTGATGAAGTTTTCATCGGCTTCTATCGTCTTTTGCATCTCCTTCTCGAGTGTTGGCAGATCGTTGTCTCCCAGGCTGAGATTATAAAAATCGTAATAGAATCCTTCATCTATCGGCGGACCCAAAGTTATAACAGCGTTGGGGTGCAGCTTTTTCACGGCAGCTGCAAGAACGTGAGCACTAGAATGCCAGAAGATCTGCCGGCCTTCTCTATCTTTAAAAGTAAGGAATTCTATTTTCGTATCGTGGTCTATCTCACGCTTCAAGTCTATAGGTCCGCTGTCTATTTTGGCGGCTATAACATCTTTAAGGGAAACATCGAGTTTTTTTGCTATGCCCAAAGGCGAAGTTTTTAGCGGAAACTCGTAGTTTCTACCGTCATAATATATCTGCATATTTTATATAAATTATGTGTCTATAAAAATCTATTATGTGAGGCGTGATCCCGGCTCGGACGAGGTATGGGCACAGCAAAGAGCTGCAGACACTATACAACAACTTGTTTCTTGCGGTGATGTTCCTAACACAAGACCGGCATCCTCTTCTATCTTATCCAAAGGATAGAGGCTTTCTGTTTAACATCCTGTAAGGTATTTAGAGCCGCTACGCCTAAGAATAGAATGCTAAATGCACAGTTTCAGAACGCATTCGATCAAAAGAGAGGTTCAGTAGGGTTAGGATTAATTTTCCTTATAATGATAGTGATAGCTTTTGTCGTACTGGTGGTTTTGTCGGGGGCTCTGAGGACTTATATAATAGGAGGGTTTAACTTCTTCGGCTCGCTCGTGAACAAGATAAACGGACAGACGCGTCCAATCACTACAGCAACGACCGTGTTCCTAGCATACGACTGTTCGTATGCGGGCTGTGCGAAATTCGTGAATGCGACTCCTTATAATACTTCGTTCTGGTATGTGGATTTCAACGGACACAACCTCTCCGCTACTCTTCTTTACCCCATCTACTTTACGTCCGCAATCGGGAATTATTCCTTTGTGGTCTACAATATCACAGCAGGACCGTATCTTCTTTGCCCGAGTCTGAGCTTTCATTCCGGTTCTGCAAGCGCTGGAAGTGCAAATATAATAGATTACTCCCAAAATTATTGCCCTTAAAAAGTATAAATTACCGACGCTACAATCCCTATTATGGTGACACTGACGAAGAAAGCCGGCAAAAAAGCAGCTATAGCCTTAGGCCTAGAAGTCTTGATACTGATAATAATAGCGATCATATTGCTAGTCGTTATTCTCTTCTTGATAAGAAGCGGAATAATAAGCCCGATAGGACATTTGACAAATGTCACGAGCACAAATGTTTCGATCCCGGGGCAGTAGTCTAGCTTGGTATGATACCGGTTTAGGGTACCGGTGGTCCTGGGTTCAAATCCCAGCCGCCCCAAATTTTCAGGGAACTTGCATTTCAATCTGGATTCAGAAGACTATACGATTCGCTTCGTCTGGATGGCTTTTGTAGACCACATATATAGGGATGTTGACCTTCTTTTTCTTATGGAATTCGGCCATGTTGCGTATTGGTACGCTTCCAAACTCCTTCACTTCGAAACCTGCACTTTCAGCCAGGGCTCTTGTGTTGGCATTCAACTTGTAGATAAAAAAGAAAGTGTCAGCCGTCGTCTTAAGTTTTTTTATGAGAGCCTTTAACTTGAAGGTACCTTGTATGCCGAAAGGGGGGTTGGAAAGCACGGTATCGTATTTTATGTCTACATCGAAGAAATCATCGAAATAAGCTGCACATTTCTCGAGCTCCAGCTTATCTGCGTTGTCATTGGCACACGCAACCATGCTGCCGTCCACATCGAACATATCGACTCTTTTAGCCCCTAAAAGAGATGCTCCTATCCCG
>CAZYMW010000071.1:0-3775 GCA_964648605.1 Candidatus Woesearchaeota archaeon
TAAATACTTTGTTATGAATTTTGATATACAGACAAAAGATTTCCCAGAAACTTTTTACACCTTTATAGAAATACCTGCAGGAAGCAACCTCAAGTACGAATTTGATGAAGAGCTACGTGGAATAAAACTCGACAGGGCGATTTTCGCTTCTATAACATATCCGGCAAACTACGGTTTTATACTAAAGACAAAAGGAAAGGATGGAGACCCGATGGACGTTCTTGTGTATTCATCGGTTTCTGTAGCGCCTGGTACGATCGTTAAATGCAGGGCTGTAGGCATCGCCGAAATGGACGATGAAGAAGGTTCAGATAACAAGATAATAGCAGTACCAGTCGACAAAGTGGACCCGCAGTCTGGCCAGATAAAGAGCATTTCCGACGTTCCAGAATATATAAAAGAGAGGATAAAGCACTTTTTTGAGCACTGTAAGGAACTAGAGAAAGGCAGGTTTGTGAAGTTCCTGGGCTTTAAAGGAAAGGAAGAAGCCATCAAGCAGCTGGAAGAATCAAAGCTCTGAATCTCTCTATTTCTCAATGCATCAAGCCGATCTGATGTATTTATCTGCTATGTAACGAATTTAAAGTATGTAGTACAATAGATAAAATGGAAAAAGAACAAGAATTGAAATTTTATCATATAGGAAGGATAATCAAAATCATAGATTCGAAGAACGGGAAGAACTTTGACCACAAGAGCAAAGCGGTTATAGAAATGTGGGACAATAATATAATAACCTGTGAGATAGGCGGTGCCGCCGTAAAAGAGAATGATTTTGTGGTCGTAAGATTCAACGGTATGGTACAAAGCGTAAGCAACAACATATTTATGAACCCGATTCAAGTTACAGATGTAGTAGCTCAAGAAGCTGGCGAAGCTATATGGCGCAGCTATAAAAACTTCTATGATAAGGCTAAACCGTCGCATCCATTAACAGGATGATCGTGCAATTCAATTTTAGGATAAGCTCATTGTATGGATAATAAAAAATTGCTGTCGAAGATTTCGGACTCGGAAAAACTAGCCTACAACATATACTCAAGGCTCTACAAAATCGAAAAAGATAGGAAGTTAAAGGCTAAACTCAAGGAGCTTGTAGAGCTCGATGTGAAGCACCTGAAGAAATGGGAGAAATTACGCTCGGAGATGAATCTGCCGACGATCAGACATACTCACGCATTAAATGTCGCGTTTCTTGTCTTCATAAGGAGGCTTTTCGGGAAAGGTCTTACTATAAGCATAATCAACTCGATAGAGAACAGAAAGATATCCGACCTATCAAAAGTTTTCTACCACATTCCAAGTAAGTATAGAACAGATATAGTGAACTACCTAGTAGAAGAACTTTATCAAGAGAGGCTGTTAAAGAAGTATAACGTTGAGCGGGGAATACTAGCACACATAAGGAACGTTGTTTTTGGCATGAACGATGGGCTTGTAGAAGTCTTAGCAGCAGTTGCTGGACTTACAGGCGTACTCCACGACAACTTTTTGATATTCATAGCCGGCTCTATAGTCGGGATTTCAGGAACCATCTCTATGGCAGTTGGAGCCTACCTTTCGTCTAAATCCGAAAAAGACGTGGAAACGGATAGCATCAACCATCTCGAACTCGAACTGCAAGTCGCAAAAGAACGCTTGATAGACGACCTGAAAAAGCATTCCGAGAACTACAAAAAATTCAATGAAGGGGTAGATGAACTTATATACAAGTTAAAGTCGTTTAAGGATCCTGCTTACAAGATCTTAGTGAAAGAAAGGGCTAATCCTCTTATGAAGCTCTTTAAAGGCAGGGAAAAGATATACAGCGGGTCTGCTGCGAAAATCAACCCTCTTGAAGATGCCCTATACGTAAGTGTATTTTATATACTCGGTGCTATAATCCCTCTCATAAGTTTTTTGGCAGGCATAACGACTCACATAAACCCCTACGTGAATCTAATAATATCCATTGTGCTGGCTACCGCAGCTATATCGATAGTATCATCGGTGATCGCTATAAGTGCGAACAAGAACGTAGGTAAGTCTGTTGTCAAATTCGTAGGTTTGAGTTTAGCAGCTACGGTTATAACCTTCTTCGTAGGATATAACATATCGTTATACTTTCACATAGCAGTCTGACCTGCAGTGGCTAACTCTTAAATACTGTTTGCTATTAGATATATGGCGAAATGGATGGAAAGTCTCGATGTAAGAAAGATAAGAGAAGATTTCCCGATATTATCAAAAAAAATCGGCAGCAACCAATTGATCTATTTTGACAACAGTGCTACATCACAGAAACCACGGTCTGTTATAGACGGCATAAAATATTTCTATGAGAACCTAAACGCAAACCCGATAAGAAGTATACACTATCTTGCTGAAAAAGCAACAGAAGCTTATTCGGAGGCGAGGGAGAAAGTTGCTAAGTTTATAAATGCTTCTCCAGACGAAATAGTTTTTGTAAGGAATGCAACCGAAGCGATAAACCTGGTGTCTTTTGCACTGCCGATAGAGCGCGGCAACAGAATCCTTACCACCTACTTAGAGCACCATTCGAACCTTTTGCCGTGGTTGAGATTGAGGGCCATGGGTGTGGATGTTGATATGGTAGATATAGACAGGAACTTTGAACTAAATATGGGAGAGTTTGAAACGATAAAACCCGGGACTAGATTAGTGGCTGTTACGCACGGATCCAACGTAACTGGCACCATTACCGATGTAAAGAGCATAGCTAGACTCGCACACGCTAAGGGGGCTATGGTTCTCGTGGATGCAGCTCAGACAGCCCCGCATATAAAAATAGATGTAAAAGATCTGGATCCGGATTTTCTGGCTTTCTCTGGACACAAGATGCTGGGTCCTTTTGGAATAGGCGTTCTTTACGTCAATAAAAGAACGTTTTCAAAGCTGGGCACTTTCCTTACAGGCGGGGAAATGATATCGAGTGTAAAGATTGATTCTATCAAATATGCCGATATACCCAATTTTTTCGAAGCCGGCACGCAGAACATAGCCGGTGCATACGGTCTCGGAATCGCTATCGATTACCTAAATTCTATAGGGATGGATAGGATAGCCTCCTACGACAGGGAGCTTATAAACCACGTGTTCGAGGGTGCAAAAGATATAGACGGAATAGAGGTTTACAGCGGCAAGAGCAGAGATTATGGACCAATATTCTCGTTCAATGTAAAGAATTCACATCCACACGATGTTGCCTATCTTTTGAACAGAAAAGGAATAGCCGTACGTTCCGGTTTTCAATGCGCACAACCTCTTATAGAGGACAAGCTTCATTCTGTAACCGGCACTGCTCGTGCCAGTCTTTATCTTTACAATACTCACGAGGAAGTGGACAAGTTCCTGGCTGAGCTTAAAAACATAACTAAGATGTATGGATGAAGAGAAGTATTACGAATTTATAGACCTATACAAAGATCCTGAACATAAAGGAAAACTTGAAGACTTCGATCTTTCTGAGGAAGGTTACTCTACATCGTGCGGCGATTCTTTTAGCGTCTACATAAAACTGGATGGGGATAAAATAAATAAGGTTTCTTTTGACGGAAACGGTTGCATAATATCAACAGTATCGCTATCAAAGCTTTGCGGCTACCTGCCTGGAAAAGATACAGGTGAAGTGAAAAATATGACTCTCGATGACATAAAAAAACTGATAGGGATAGAACACATAGGCTCATCGAGAATCGGCTGTGCTATGGTCGGTCTTGAAACTATAAAAAAGGCGCTTGCTAAGTATAAACTATGAGAGGTCAAGAATTACCCA
>CAZYMW010000072.1:0-3769 GCA_964648605.1 Candidatus Woesearchaeota archaeon
CGTCTTTTCCTGTTCCTCTGTAGGATAGCTCTTATATTTGAATGTTGTCACCATACTTTATTAATCCATGTTCCGTTTAAATTCATGACACCTTTCGGAGCTACTGTAGATATTTTAGTTTTGTATTTTGTAGTATAAATATATTTTTATAAACCTTGTTGCTTACTGCTTTTAGGTGCTGTAGACCTCCGTTTCGAGATCCTTTCCTATATATTTTTTTATATCTGAAGATATCGCATCTTTTGTGTAAGGCTTTATCTCGCCTTTGTAAGAGATTTTCACCTTGTTCTCATTTATATCCAGCGAGTCGGGGCGTTTGCCGACGTAGTGCTCGAATATTGATGCACACTTGTCGATCGAGTTGTCGAGGATCTTGACTATCTCTATGTCGTATACGAGGTCTTTCCCTGCAAGAGGGTTATTGAAACTGACCATGACCCTTCCGCCGCTGACAGAAAGGATCGTCACTAAAGCATTATCCAGCATAAGCACATCCCCGACGGAAGGGTTGATTCCGTCTTGTCTGAACATGTTAAGGCTTAACGTCTTTACCAGTTTGGGATCAAATTTGCCGAATGCATTCTCTGATTTGATTTCCAGCGTATACTTGTCGCCGACCTCTCTTTTTAAGAGTGAATCCGCTACAGCCTTTAGGACATAGCCTGAACCTGGTATGACAAGCACGGGCAAGAAGTTGAATTCCTTGTTGTTTATGCCCTCTTTATCGGCCACGTCCTTTTTTGTAAGATCGAATATCTTTCCGGAGGACATTATCCTTCCGACGAAATCTATGAGCACGAAGTCGTTTTCTGCGATCATATCCTATCTTTTCATTTCTATCGCGATGAAAGATACATTGCGCTTCTTTCCATCATCTGATGTCAACTCCTCCGTACCTATGTCTACTCTGTCTATTTTAAGATCCTTAGAGAACTTCCTTTTTATCAATTGGGATATGTCCACCGCTTTTGATATCATGGATCCCCTTGCTTTGAGCACGATGGAATCGTGCCCCGAGTTCACATGCGTAAGGACAGCCAACACGTAGGACATTACAGGTTTCTTACCGATAAATACAGCATCGTTCTCCATATCGCTATAAGTTTAAGCTGCAGCTATTTAAAGCTTTTAGAATTCTCAAAGCACAATCAGACCGTTTCCGGCGATTCGCACCGTCTTTATGTTTTTGACTCTTGCTTTATCTATGAGCTTCTTATCTTCTGTCATTACGGCAAAGCCGCCCTCGGCGGCTTTCTCCACTATCTTATCATCGGTATTGCCGCCTTCCTCGGTCTTTATGACCTCTATTTTGTTTCTATATACCCATTTCACTACGTCTTTTCTGCCGAGGGCTTTAAGTTCGTTTATACACGAATCTATGCAATAGAGCGAGAACGGTTCGCTGATGTTTCTGTCGAATATCGAATATATATCTTTTTTGCCATCAAAAGAATATATCAAAGCGTTCGTGTCTATCAGCACTTTAAGCATATACCGTCCCGGAGCCTGCCAGGACCCACACATTTTCGACCCGTCTTGAAAGTATAGCTCTGTCGCCTGTATAATACGGAAGAAGCGAATTAGTGAACGTTATTGTCACCTTATCGTTCTGTACAGAAGCGACCGTGCCGAGCATCTTTGAAGCCAGAACGTTGAGAAGCACCACTTCGTTCTTCTGCAGCGGTTTTTTGAAAACGTTTCTTTCTTTGTCTTCCAGAGGTGAATAGTTTATCGATATTCTGTCCTTGAATTCCGGAGGGTTTCCAGTGGAGACTATAAGGCTTCCTGCAAGATTGTCTCTTTTTGCGAGGGAGGGGTCGATCTTGGTTTTAACGCCCACCATAAGACCTGGAAGCGCTTCGTCCTCCTTTCCAAATTCGCTTTGTATATCTGACACTTCTGTTGTTATTGGTTTCCAAGCATCGTCAATGAATATGCCAGGGTATATCATGACTTTATCTCCAGGAAGGATCGCTCCTGATTCTAAACCCCCTCCAAGCACTCCGCCGCTTAGATCAGCTATATCCGTACCTGGTTTGTTTATATCGAAGCTCCTTACCGCGAGCATTTTGAGATTCTTATCGTCGTATTCTAATGCTGAGAATTTCCCTATCTCCTGTATAAGTTCGGTTATATTTATATCGTGTATCGAGAAAACAGGAATTATTTTCGTATCGTTGAAACCGTTTTTGGACAGAAACTCTTTTATTTCGGCTAGACTCTGCCTTGCCCTTTCAGCACCGACTATGTCGACTTTTGTCTGGGCAACGACGAGATCTTTTATACCCATGATCTTTATCGCTTCCAAGTGCTCTTCGGTCTGCGGCTGCGGACATATCTGGTTCGCTGCTACCACCAGTATAGCTCCGCTGGTTAAAGGTGCGCCGCTTAACATTATCGTCATCAGTGTTTTGTGCCCGGGGGAATCTATTATTGATACTCTGTAGAAAAGCTCGCTTTCCTCTCCGCACGCCTCGCATTTTTTGTATCTGCTGAAAAAAGAGCATCCTTTACATTTGTATAGAAGAAAGTGGGCGTATCCGAGCCTTATAGTTATGCCTCTTTTCCTTTCCTCGCTGTGTCTTAGGGTCGATTCGCTAGTTATGGCCTTGACAAGGGTTGTTTTCCCGTCTGCGAAGCTTCCTATTACGTCTATTATTATATCCTTAACCATTTTGATTCTCTGTCTTTACCGTGAAAATCTCATCGAGTGCTTTCTGTCCGTATTTGATTATTTTCAAGTTTACTTGGGAAGTGAACTGGCTGACCATGTTCCCTGCGACGCTTTTTCTTTTCCTTATGCCGCGCCTGTTCCCTACCCCTTTTCCTATGAGCGCAGGTTTCAGTCCTATCCCATCTATTTCTCTGCGCATCGGCGTTCCTGTCGAATAACTCCCGCCGGTTATAACTGCCGAATAACCGTCGAGCCCGATAAACGACAGATCTACTTCTTCGTTCAGTTTCTTGCTCATTACAGCCACAGTTTCATCGGGTGACAGAGTTTTATTGTAGGATTTCCCCGTTTTGGGATCACTTATTACGATTTTTGTCTCCATAAACTACATTAACTTTCAATGGGTATATAAATATATATCCGTTCCAAAATATTAGGTGTTATGCAAATGATGTTTATCGAAGCTAGGTTTAGGCGCTCGCTGAGCGACGAGTTCATAAATAAGATAAAGAAAGCTATAGAACCCTACAAAAAAATAAATGCAGTGTGCTCTATACAGTTTATAGACCAGATGAACGACTTCATAGCCAAAACACCCGAAAAAGAGTTTGTCGTCAAGAGCTCGCTTTACAGGGCAAAGTATCCTGGGCAGATTCTGGGATGTGACGTATACGCTGCAGACTGCCCCGATTGTGATATAATCTTATCTTTTACGCAGGGGATGTTCCATGTTCTCGGGATACCCATAAAATACGGGAAGAACATTATAAACATAGATCCAGAGAGCGAAACTATCGAAATAATCGACAAGAAAGTCGCTGACAACTACACGAAAAAGATTCTTCAAGGTGTGGGAATAGCTCTTGCCGCTAAAAGTGTGGTTTTTATAGAGTCGACAAAGATCGGGCAATTATACTCTACAAAACTACTTAAAGAGGGCTTGAAAAAAAGAGGCGTTAAAATATATTCCGTTGTGCAGGATGAGATAAACTATGCTAGGTTGAACGAATTCAGGGACGTAGACGTTTTTATAAATGCCGCTTGTCAACGCATAGCCATAGACGACGCAGAGAAGTTAGAAAAACCGATAATAAA
>CAZYMW010000073.1:0-3746 GCA_964648605.1 Candidatus Woesearchaeota archaeon
GTGCCGTCTTTGAACGTCGGAGATTTCAGTATAAAATCTAGAAGCGCGTCTGAGGTATCATAGCCCATATACTCTCCATCGAATAACACGTTTGAAAGATAGATGAAATAGACACCCGTAGCTTCTTCTTTTTTGCTCTTTATATGCTCAACGATATCGGATTGATACATATGAAACAGCGTATTATACTGGAAACTACCGCGAATAGGATTACTGTCCCATATTTCGTTCCACGTTTGTCTTGGTAGTAACGGAGCGAAATTTTGGTCTCTATTATCATAATCCTCCAGCATTTTGTTGAACTGCATCAATTGCTGTGGATTCCTGTCCACTACATCCATATGCATTAGTTCGTTACCGTTCTGTAACAGCGAAGAAAGAGCTAAGACATGCTGTCCATCACCACATATGAATATAGCGTGATCTATTCCCTTTAGCTTCTTCAGATAACGCATGAACGGATTTTTATACGATTCATTACATGTCTTATAATTAATAGAATACGAATCAGCATCCTTCAACTGCGTTTCTAATTTGCATTTTATAGCAGGATGTTGGGGATACAAACACTCGTAATCGCTACTTTGCGCTTTCAATAAGTTTTCTAATTCTACCATATATACTACTATAGAAAAGCAGTAATCCTATATAAGCTTTTCAATCCTTAGAGTAGAACTCTCGATGCTAATACATATGCTTTTTCTAGGTGTTCCTTGCACAATGAATAAAATACATTTTGTCGGTGTGCATAGAAAAGTAGGATAAGTAGGATAAATATTACCTACGTGCATCTTTACACCGCACCTAGATATAATTGTATTTAAAGCGATATAATAATAAACTAAAGTATATCATATTATATGCTATAATACTACTTCTTATAGCTATAATATTCGCTTAAATAATATTATCTTAGCATTATAAATAGATATAATATTTATACTTTTATATTATATTTTATGTTATAGAAAGCGCAATGAATAATGTAACTAAAGGTATTTATATCTTTATAACCATAATTACAATATGGCGCAGATGAAGATTTATATCTCGGATAGCACGGACAAGCAACTAAGAAAGGAAGCCATGCTAAGATTCGGCTATGGGCGCGGAGCGATAAGCAAGGCTGTGGAAGAAGCAGCCACACAATGGTTAAAGAAAGAATCCATAATAAAAAGTGTGATGGAGAAACTGATAGCACGTGGAAGTGAGGATAATAATGTAATTGCAATAATACTGTTCGGTAGCTATGCCAGAAAGGATCCGGATTTCAATGATATTGATGTAGGTTTTTTGGTTAAGGACAGGAATAAGTTCTCTGTATTGAACTATATGAACCTGTTGGAGGATACAGAGGCCAGCATCATACAGATAAGCGCATTAAACGACTTTCCTGCCTGGAAACAATCCCGTTTGATCGGAGAAGGAGAATTGCTGCACGTAAACGATCGTGATGATTTGTATGATTACACTGCAAACCTCATCCGTGACTTCTCTGATAACGCGCACGTGGCTGAGGTACTCCTAAAATGAGCATGGAAAAAGATACATACGATAGGATAGTCGATAAACTCAGCGAATTGAAAATTCATCTGAACAGGTTAAAAGAGATACGCGAAAAGATGCATGCGGACACGTTAGAGAAGTATAAAGACGCAGACCCGTTACTGAAATATTCTATGGAAAGGAATCTTCAGTTGATAAACGATGCAGAGATGGATGTACTTATACGCCTGTATAAAGAGTTCGGAAAAGAAATCGCTGCTGAACCATTATCCATGGCTAAATCATTGAAATCGGTTCTTAGTAGCAGTTTATTGAATGCATTCGAAAAAAGAAGATTATTAAGGGACGGATTGATACATGTCTACAAAGAATTCTCCTTTGATAAAGAAGTCTTCGAACAAAGTAACGATGCCGGCGACGTCGAATCCTTTATAGCGGAAGTAAAAAGATTGATATCGAAGTGAGATAAACGAACAAAATTTACACAAAAAGAGGTCAATAAATGACATACGCCTTCCAGAATATACAATGATAAGCGGAAAGTTACCGTCTTGTCGTAAATTAGGTTTAAATAAGTGTATGTACATAAATTAGTATGGCAGATATAAAGTGGAAAGGGCATTCTAAGGCAAGCGATTGGTGGTACCTGATAGGGCTGACGGGAGGAATCGGCTACCTTGCAGCGATAATCTACACTCTTGTATCAGACAACAAGAATAGGATCTGGTCACTTTTTTACCTTCTGGGATTTATAGGTGGAATAGTACTCTACTTTGTTTTTGAGAAGAGCGACAGAAAGTTCGCAGACATGTCCAAAAAGCTCGTCATAGGAAATATAGTTGCAATTGTCATTGCACTCGTAGTATTCTTCTCGTTTAGATTCTTCATGTTCCATCAATTTTGGACGTACAGTTACATGATGTGATGCTACAATAAATAAAGGATTATAATACACTGCCAGCTTTCAGTGTTATTTGTAGAATTCTATCAGCTTATACTCTGTAAAATGAAATTGCAAAGTTGAACAAAAGATATGAAAGCGTTCGAAGATGGTAAAATCCTACAAAATAAGGTATTTTCACCCCACGTAGTCCCTTATCAAGAGGTAACAGGTGCTCTATATAAAGGTGACCAGCAAGCTCAAAATTAGTCTGCTGGTTACCCTTATAAGAATAAATAAGCCTTAGAATGGGATAAAAGCCGTCTTTCATCCCCATCATTCGTCGAGGATACCCTATATAGGGTAATTGTAAAAAGACCGGTTGAAACTCCCCTGCTTTCTCCCAAAAGGAGAATCGAACAACTTACTATGACTTTATTATATTCTTTCTAATGAGATAGGCTATTGCACTTGTTACCCAAGCGATCACCAATCCGATACCGACTCCTTTAAAATATAGGCTTCTTGTAATATATGACAATAGAAGGAATATCGCGCTCAGAACTAACTCGAGTAATATGAGTGCAGCAAGAAGATAGTCTTTTAAGATCCGCATTCTCCATGGCCTAAAAATGATGTTTTGTCTACGCATGTTTTTCATCTTTTATCCGATCTCTTTCTCGATTATTTTCATTAGTTTAGTTTCTAAGCTTATAGTACAATTGCATTAGATTTTTATTCAAGGAGGGGTTGCCAGGTGTGCCGAAACGGCTCCGCCACCTATTACTATTGCCACTATTCCCGCAAGAATGAGAAGTATCCAAAATATTACTAGTATGGTGTTCCAACCAAGCCTCATATCCCTCTTACGCTTAGGGAATCTGTCCATTATTACAGATACGGGGAAAGCGAAGACGCCTGCCAGACCATATAGAACGAACAGCCCTAACATCTCCAAGGGTCCTTTGGTGAGGCCCAGATTGTAACCGTTTATACCGTACCAGATAGTCATTAGTCCCATCATGAGGGCAAGAAAACCGGTATACTGAAGCTTGAACTTCATTTTAACTGAAAATGCGAATATAAGGAGTATAAGTCCCAGTGAAACCATCGGATCATAGAACAATATATTATAGGCCCCCGGAAGGGACCATGTCATCTGAGATATCGCACCCATTATCAGAAGATATCCGCCAAGGAAACCGATAGGAACGGATACATTTTCAAGGTGACTACGCATATCCATTTTATCCTTACGGTAAGACAGGTACATCACTGATGCTAAATAGACTAATAGAAAGGCTGCAAAGGCTATACTGAATAGATAGAATGCCAGTTCATCGATGAATACTGCCATAAG
>CAZYMW010000074.1:0-3742 GCA_964648605.1 Candidatus Woesearchaeota archaeon
CATTATTAGTTTCATTGACCATATCTATTGTAGGCAGTGCAATTATATATGAATAATACGATGCTGAGCGCTAAGCTAAAAAAAGTTCTAGATGAATTGGGTTTCTCAGAATTAACAGACGTACAGAAACTATCCATACCAAGGATATTAAACGGAGAGAATCTGATTATAGGCGCACCGACAGGCTACGGAAAGACGTTGGCTGCGTTTCTTCCGCTGATAGACAAAATAGACCCTGAGAGCAACCATCTGCAGCTTCTTTACATAACCCCTTTAAGATCGTTAAACAGGGACATATTCAAGAACATCATAAAGATTTGCAATAACATGAACGTGGAAGTTGATATACGCCACGGAGACACATCGGCAAGAGAAAGAGCTGCTCAAGCCCAGTCTCCCCCCCATTGCCTGATAACTACACCGGAGACTCTTCAATCGATGTTTCTTAGCAAAAGAATGGTCGAGCATCTAAGAAATGTAAGATATGTCATAGTGGACGAGGTGCAGAGCTTGATGGAATCCAAACGCGGGACCCAGTTCTCCGTCGGACTGGAAAGGCTGAAAAGGCTGGCTTCGTTTCAGGTAGTCGGGTTAAGCGCTACAATAGCTGATTTTCCCAACACAAAGAAGTTCCTTGGGTGTGAAGAGAGCATCGACTTCAAAGGCGACAAAGACTACGATGTGGAAGTCGTCTATCCTAACATTAAAAGCGAAGATGAGAACATAGCTTCGAAGGAGAATATGAGCGAGATCGTCGCGAATTCTCTGAGATTCGTAGAGAACGAGCTTAAAACCTCGAAATCGACCCTCTTGTTCACAAACACTAGAGAAGCGGCTGAGCTTCTGGGATCAAGGTTGACGAAGTTCCTCCAAGATAAAAAGGTAGAAGTACACCACAGCTCGCTGTCGAAGGAAGTGCGCACAGAGATAGAAGACAAGTTCAAAGTCGGGAACGTCGATCTAATGATAGCCACGAGTTCGCTCGAACTTGGCATAGACATAGGGAACGTCGACCTTGTAATACAGTATATGTCTCCAAGACAAGTAATAAAACTCATCCAGCGCGTAGGCAGATCCAACCACAGCAGAACGGGAATAGCAGAAGGTAGAATAATAACGATAAATGTGGACGATTACCTCGAAAGCATGGCTATAAAAAGGAACATGCAGGTCGTCAGACTCGAGACCATCCCATTACCACTTGATAGCCTTGATATATTGGCTCATCAGATAGTCGGTTTGATAATAGACGGTGTAAAATCCCCGAAAAAGATATTCGATGTGATAACGAAATCTTATGCCTACAGCGATCTGCCAAAAAAGAGCTTCGATGCTGTGTTGGATTTCTTGATCAAACATTATTTCATAAGGTACTATGGTGACGAATTGATAAGGACGAGAAGGGGGCTTCTTTTCTATATAGCCAATATCTCCACTATACCGGATAAGAAAACTTTCATAGTTATAGATTCGCAACTGAACAAAAAGATAGGCGTTCTCGATGAAGGATTCGTTGCTGAGAACGGAAAAGAAGGAGGGACTTTCATCATCCGCGGAGAAACATGGAAGATATTGAAGATAGAAGGGGTAAAGATAAGCGTTGTGAGAGCTCCTTCTTCGATAGGTGCGATACCGGCGTGGGAAGGGGAACTCATGCCCGTGCACAGGTTCATCTCCGAAGCGGCCTCCGCCATGAGGACTGAATATATAGACAAGTTCGCCATATTGAAAGAACAGAAGGAAAACTTCGTCATGCCTGGTCCTAATGATATATTCATAGAAAAAGTGGAGGATTATGTAATAATACACGCTCCGTTCGGCAACAGATTAAACGAAGGGCTGTCAAAGACACTGGCATCGCAGATAACCTCTATTATAGGGGAAAGCGTGCTCAGCAAAATAGATCCTTACAGAGTCATGATAAAGACTAACCTGCCGCCGAAAGAGATAAAGAAACTTCTTCTCTCCGTAGACGATGCGGAAACCATCGTGAAGGAGAACATAAGGAGATCGTCACTGTACGAATACAGGTTCCTTAATATAGCCAAAAGATTCGGGGTCATCGGCAAGTATGCGGATTTCACGAAGATGCGTCTGAGGATGCTCGTAGAGCTGTATAAAGACAGCGTAGTGGAAGAGGAGACTTACAACGAGATATTCAGGGACAAAATAGATATAAAGGGGGTTCTACAAGTTCTTGAGGACATAAAGAAGGGAAAAATAAATGTGCACATAAACGAAGGCGATCCATCGCCGCTGGCTTATGAGGGCATAGAAAGTTCTTACGGCGGCTCTCTTATAAAGCCTGCAGAGGCGAAAAAACTTCTTCGAGAACTGGTTGTAAACAGGCTCAACGAGACGCGTTTGTTCCTGCAGTGTATCAACTGCGGAAACGCTGTAGGGGAGATGAGCACAGAAAACACGGAAGGGCTAAAATGCAGCAAATGCGGTGCTAGATACATAGGCTTCTATAAAGCAAAATTCAAAGACGAATACGAGCCTATCATCAAAAAGATGGTAAAAGACAGGAAGCTTTCTAAAGATGAGATTAAGATCGCCAACGGGATAAAACGAAACGGTGCGCTTTATTTAGCTTACGGCGAGAAGGCCTGCTTCGTGGGTTCTTCGTACGGGATAGGACCACGAACAGCCAGCAGGATACTCGCAGCTTACAGCACGACGCAGGACCAGCTTATCGATAAGATAATAGAAGCGGAGAAAAACTACATAGAAACCAGAGAGTACTGGAGCTGATGCTCGGACAACTACTGCGCTGTTTGTGATATTTTTGTCTTTATCTGGTCTATAACGTTCTGCATGTTTTGCTGCCCGCCTATGGATGCGAGACCCGCAGCCGATAACCCGGCTATGCCGCCAAGCGAACCCATACCCTGCATGAACTGCATAGGAAGCACTATCTTGGATGAGCTCGATTCGCCCATCTGCTTAAGAGCCTGCAGGTATAAGTACATTACCGATTTGTCGTCGAGAGACTTGCCTCCCTCTCCTATGGCTTCTATCACTATCTTCTGAGCATCGGCTTTGAACCTCTGCGCCTGAAGGAGATTGGCAGCTATCTCCGGCTGCTGCATGGCTGTTATAACTTCTTGAGGAGGGGCTACAGTCCTTATCTGCACGGTAGGCACGTCTATGCCCCATTTCCATGTCATGTGTCTTATGGAATCCGCCAATAAATCGTTGAGTTTGTCCAGATTGCCGAATAACTGTCTCATCGTGAAAGAAGCTATGGCATTCCTGACAGCCGACTGGACAAGACTCGACAAGCCCTGTCCATAATTGTCTATCTGGAGCGTGGCTTTTTCTGGATCGGTTATCTGGTAATATATTGTGCCGTCCAAAGCTAATTTTATATCGTCCTGTGTAAAAACTTCCTGCGAGCTTAGGTCGAGCATCCTTACCCTTACATCGACTTTCTTGTATTCCTGTTCAAAGAAGGGTATAACGACAGCCCATCCTGGTCCTGCTATCCTGTTAAACTTGCCCAATCTGAATATTATACCTCGTTCGAACTGTGTGTATTTCTTTACGGCTGTCACGAAAAACACCACTATAGCTATGATGAGCACTATTGCCACAAAGACATACATGAAAATGGAATATATCGTCCCCAAAATATAGATCACTATAATAGCTATGATTCCCAGAACAAACGCCCAAAATTCACCGGGTGACATAAGAGTATTAGATGCTGCAGATTTATAAGTTTATCAAAAACCAGAAG
>CAZYMW010000075.1:0-3729 GCA_964648605.1 Candidatus Woesearchaeota archaeon
TACAGAGTGCCATCGCTGGTGTTTAAGATGGTTATCGGGTGCGATGTTCAAAACGAAAGCTTTATATAGTAGTACAATCCAATATTAGTCTATCGATAATCGATATTAATATCGATAATTGATATGGAGGTAAAGTATGAATTGTGGAAGGAATAGAAGGAATACACTGTGTGGATTCAAGAGAGGTAGTAGCTGGCTCAGACTGCTGATACTTCAAATGGCATCTGAAGGAAAAGTAACGGGCAAGTCGGTCATGGACAGGCTCAATGAAACGTCGATGGGGTTTTGGCAACCTTCACCTGGCAGCGTATACCCTGCATTGAAAGACCTGGTAGAAGCAGGCTATCTTAAGCTGGAAGAGACGGATGGTAATAAAGCATATACCATCACAAAAGAAGGAGAGGTTCTTCTAAAGGACTCCCGTTTCCCATGGACGAGCCGGCAACCGGGTGCTACGCCGATGGCTGATTCTTGTGGATGCCGCACAGAAACAGCAAATGACTTTGAAGAGGCGTCCGACAGCGCATCAACAAGCGTAGAAGATTCCTTGTCGGACATCGAAACGCAGCTAGGCTACATAAAGGACAGATATGGTGAGCTCTCTAAAGAGAACGTATCGATGAAGCGCCTAAAGGCGCTCTATGAGGAGTTATCCGACCTGATAAAACGGGATGATAACCCATCTTGAGGTGATTGGTGATGGAAGAATTTGACTATGCAATATTAGGACACGGGGCTGCCGCTTTTGCGGCTGCAATAAAAGCGAACGAACTGGGTGTAAAGACAGTGATGATAGGTAAAAACGAAACAAAAGGTACGGTGATTGGTGGAACGTGTGTCAATGTGGGATGCGTACCGAGCAAAAGGCTGATAACCGTAGCTTCTTTTATTCACGATGCACGCAAAAGCAGATTTGCGGGAGTCGACACAGCAGTCAATGAAATCAGATACAAAGAAATAATAGAAGAGACAAACCAATTGGTAGAAAAGTTCAGATCGGAGAAATATAAGAATGTTTTGAGCGCCTTGGAAAATGTAGTTTATAAGAATGAATTCGGATCGTTCATAAACAATACCACGATAAAAGCCGGTAAGAACGAGCTGCATGCCAAAAATATACTTATAGCCACTGGTGCACGTTCACAGATCCCGAAAATCGATGGCATTGAAAAAGTAAAGTATCTCACTAATGAGGAGGCTCTTTCACTTGAGGAACTACCAAAATCGCTGATCGTAGTCGGCGGAAGAGCGTTGGGCCTCGAATTTGCACAGATGTTCGAACGATTCGGGGTCAAAGTAACTATTCTCCAGCGGAGTAGCAGGATACTGCCTAATTGGGAACCTGAGATAAGCAGCTATCTGCAAAAATATCTGGAAGAGGAAGGGATAAAGATATTCACAAACACGAACATAAAAAGAATAGACGACAACGGGACAAAGCAGATTTCGGTAGAAATCGACGGGAAACTCGTCAAGCTCGAGGCGGATCAGATACTGTTCGCTACAGGAAGGACACCCAATGTAGAGAAACTTGCTCTTGAGAACGTCGGCGTCGAGCAGGATACGAGCGGGTTCATAAAAGTAGACCGAAAGCTGAAAACGAATGTAAACAATATATATGCTGCTGGTGACATCACCGGCCAACCTATGCTAGAAGCGCTTGCCGGTAAAGAAGGCCACGTCGCCACCGAAAACATATTCGAAAACGCACAAAAAGAGATAAACTTAAAGGAAGTACCGAGCGCAGTCTTTACCGAGCCCGAAGCAGCTATGGTTGGATCGCTGGAAGAAGAAATAACCAAAGGCAAGATACACTGCGCTTGCAACCCTATAACATTCGAGTTCGTAACGAAGGCATCCATAATAGGCAACACAAAAGGAGTGATTAAGATATTGATAGACAGCAAGACAAAGATTATACTCGGCGTCCATATTCTTGGACCGCAAGCCGCAGACATCATACACGAGGGAGTGCTCGCAGTCAAGAACAAGCTTACGATAGATGACATCATCGATACTGTGCACATGTTTCCCACGCTTTCGGAATCGATCAAAATTGCATCGGAGGCGTTCTATCTCGACCTTACCAAGACGAGTTGCTGCGTAGAATAAAGTTTCCCTGCTGAAGTTACCGCGACTGCTGTGATGCAAGGCGATTATTTTCGGGATGAGAAGTTGTATGTAAATATGCCTTTTGTCGGAGTAAATTTGAAAGACAATTAAGTTATGGAAAACTTGCTAAAAACTCGACTCGCTGATTGACTATGGTATCTACTACAGTGATCCTTGAGCTGAAACGTGTATTTGAAAAAACAGTGAAAAAACTGATTTGATCTCGGCTAAGAATATGAGAGCAACCGCAGAAGACTGCAGTGATTTTAGATGCTTCTATCCGATGGAGTAACTGTTTGCATTAACAACTCATTTTGAAGATAGTATTGTCAATACTGCATCGGCAAGCAGACGAGAAGCGTCGACTACCTTTGTTCCCTTGCTAGGAACGCTGTTTGATCCTATTATATCGAAGACGTTCGATTTCTTCAGTTTATCTATGCAGGAACCCACCATTATCAGGTGCGCTGCGATGACAATTATTTTGCCCGCACCTTTCATCTTTACGAATCGAGCTGCCTGAGCTACGGTATTGCCTGTGCTTATAACATCGTCTATTATTATCACGTCCCTGCCATTGAAGTCAAAATCACTGCCTGCGCGTATCCTAACCTCGCCGCTGAGTTTGTCTCTTTCTTTGTCGATGAATGTGGATGGAGCATTTATTATCGCAGCGAACCTGTTTGCTCTATCGAGGCCGCCATTATCGGGTGATAGTACTACCGGTTTTTTGAGAGCTCCGGGCAGCGCTGCGGCGTATAACGGAACCGGATCGACTGCCATAGTCTTGCCTTCAAAGACGTTCAGAGACTGCAGCCTATGCGGCTCTATCGTTATCAACGCGTCGGCTCCAGAGGATCTTATCAGTTTTATAACTGCTTCCGCACTTATGGGTTCGCCGTCCATGAATCTTTTGTTCTGACGCGAGTAAGCGAGATAAGGGACTACGACTACTATCCTTCGCGGGACCAGTCCTTTGAGTGCGTCCAAAATAAGGAACAATTCTATTAGATGCTTATCCTGCGGCGGATAAGTGGATTGAACGAGCACTACGTCCTTTCCGTTGATAGGTCCGGGCACTCGAACATAGGATTCTCCATCGGCCAGGATCCTTTTATCGATCGATATCAAAGGAACATCAAGAGCTTTCGCTATCCCGTCGGCGACGCCATTCGATGCTGTGCCGCTTACAACGATGACGTCATCCATACAGATTAGGGTGGTTTCAAAGATTTAAAGCGTACTCGGGCGGCTTCTGTGCATACGATTAGTGTTCTAAAAAATCTCTACGTATGTGTCCATCTTCTGTTCAAGGCACGGTTTACTGGCGGGGATGGCGGCGCGAAGTCTTTGTGTTTGTTTGTGTTTTCCAGTTCGAGCAGCTTGCGTGCAACTTCCCTGAATCTGGGAATCATACGGCTCTGCTGCCGAATCAAAAGTTTATCGTCACAATCTTTTAGATAATAAAGCGTCCTGTCGATCGTTAGATAATCCATGCCTAACTCGCCTTCCGCTGTTTGTCCGGGCCATAGGCGTGGTGACGGCATCTTCTCAGCGATTTCTGCCAGCACCGGCAGTCTTTCATTTTCTGCTATATCTGCCAAGAGCTTTCTTACC
>CAZYMW010000076.1:0-3702 GCA_964648605.1 Candidatus Woesearchaeota archaeon
GTTCTATATTTTGATGCTCTCATCATAATATATTAATTCATTTTTTGTTTAAATCCGTGTCTGCTTCCGGAAGTAGTCTTATATCAGGGCGCAAATCCACTGAAAAAACGTTTAAAAGTATGAAGTGCTAAGTATTTTGATGGAAAATTGGTACAAACGTTCTGAAGGAAAAACGGTCAAGTCCCTGAAGTTCGGAGAGTTCGAAATCAAATACGTGAGAAAGGAGCAGAGCGAAGACTTCCAGCCCCGGAATGAGAGAACCCCCGTAAATATAAGAAAAGAACAGCTAAAAATCACTAAAAATGGGGTAAAACTCAAAATCAGAAAATCGAATAAACTGGCCGTAATCGACGCACTTAAGAATGACGAACTCGATAAAGTGGATGAGATAATAAAAGCTTTGGAATCCAAGTAAGGTTTTACTCTTTGCTGTTTTATGATAGTTTAAAGTATTCTAATCTTTTAGGATACCTGCTATCTCATCAGCAGATCTCTTTGCATACATTTTTATCAAACCGTAATTTGCACTGGGATCAGTCATCACTGTGAGTATTGCGTTCTCTCCAGCTTTTATCGCCACAACTCTTATATCCTTGGATTCAGCGAATATCGTATCGAATATGTTTTTAGAACCTAAATATTTCAACGCTTCCTCTGCTGCACCTACCATCGATGCCATCATCGCAGCAAAATTGTTAGGGTCTATATCCTGCGGTATTCTGTGTACTATAGGTAGTCCATCGGCCGATATTACTGCAGAAGCCTTTATGCCACCCGCCTCTCCTAATTTCTCGAGTATCATGCTCATCAATTCAGATTTCGTTGCCATATTAATTATAGTCAGTCCTCAATTTAAACATTTCTTAAGCTATCTCCTTGAAAAGCGCCGATAAGGCTGCTTCTATTCCTTCCTTCTTTAATTTCGTGGGTTTGTTTGGATCTATGTTCTCAAGACTCTCTGCTACTGTCTGTATGAGAGGAGCTTCTTTCTCGAGGTGTAGCTTATCCCTTATTTCATCGAGCGTCAGAGCACCTGGCATATTCGCTTTGTTTGCCACTACGATTATGGGCAGACCATAAGTCTCTGTTTTCCTAAGCATCTCTATAGCCCTCGGGAACTGTTCCGGTCTTGTAGAGTCTATTATGAGTATCACGCCTATGGCTTCCCCGCCGAGGAGTTTCAAAAGCGGATCAAATCTTTCTTGTCCGGGAGTGCCGAACAGATCGGCTTTATACCCTTCGAAATCCACATTGCCGTGGTCCAAAGCTATCGTCCCACCGAGCCTATCTACACTGATGGCATCCTTTGACGCCGAGTGTATGAAAGAGGTTTTTCCCGCATCTGTCGGCCCTGTGACCAGTATCTTTGGGAAGTATATCTTTATTCCGCCAGGCTTTACAGACTTAAATAGGACAGAAGTGAATTTCTTTCCGCTTACCCAGTCGCTTTTTATGATAGCGAAATACTGTCCGAATATCACGCGCTTCTCTATGCCTTTTATGTCGACTCTAGCATTCATCTTTGACATTAATTTCTCTACGTTCTTATCACCATAATTCCAGTCTGTGAAAAGAAAAATCGCAGAGCTATTAGAACTCTTCATCGCCACGTTTAGCATATCTACGATCGACAATGCAAAATCGAAATCAAAGAAATCTATGATCATCGAAAGTGAATCTATTACTATGAGATCATAATCCTTTACCAGCTCTTCCGACAGCTTTTTCTTTATTTCTTCTTTATCATAAGGATTTTTTATTACCCGCCTGCCGTCTGTATCGGCTATAGTCACCCCGGTTATGCCGCTGTAAGCGTCTATTATAAACAGATTTTCGTTGGCTTCCAAATCATATTCCTTCATATCGGCGATATAAGCTGTAGGTGATGCACGGTTCAAGAACAGGAGCACCTTACTATTGCGTATGAGATTGTTGTGTATCAACTGGTATCCGAAGACCTCGTTGCCAACTGCAGGAGACGCAAAAAAAAGCACCCCTTTACTGCCAGGTATGCCATTCAACTCCATATCCAGCTTTCCTATACCGAATATAGGGTCTTTAGCTTTTGGCATAAAAAGATTAACTTTCTCCATAGAACTGATTGTCAGATGCTAAATATAACCTTTTCTTATCTGTGATTATAAATTCTTCCAATCTAGCACCTCCTTCGTATTTCCGGATACCTTGAAGCTTTTAGTCCCATTCTCAAGCTTGAGCGAGATAACAACATCCATTATCGATTTTATAGTCTCATTGACATCCGGCGCGTGCATTTCGTTGTCTATCAAAAAAAGACTAGCTATGCCTGCAATCTTCGAACGGCCGCCTATGAACTGAAGAAATCGGTACATCGTCATCGGATTGCTGTAAAGGAGAAGTATGGAGAGGGAGTCTATAACATTTAATACGGGCACGCCTTCTTTTGACATTTCAGCATTTATGGAAGATAAAGCTACAGAGAAACCGGTGAGGTCGAGAGGACCATTTAGCATTTTCGTGTAATTGTTATCCCCTATTTGCGGCGTTATGCTTCTGCTATAAGCGTCTATGAACATTAACGATGTGCCGAGGTACTGTGCGATGTTAAGCTGTTTCGAAGAGAATTCGCTTAGCACATCGTTTACAGCTTTACCGGTAATGGCATATACGACTGCGCTCCCGTTCTGCAAAGCGGACGCTACGATTCTGTGTACGAACTCTTCTTTGTTGCTCTCTTTGTTACCGCTTATAAGATAAGTCTTACGGAGATCTAATCCTCCAGTTGCATCGTCAAATGTGCTTATACCTGTTTTTATCATAGCTTAAGAAGTTTCACGTGTTTGGATTTGATTCCGATAGATGTGCCATCGACAGTCAAAGCTACATCAACTGTCAATTCATCGCCATTTTGATTAAATGTTATTTCCTCATCCGCCGATTTTTCAACGGAGACATTTACGAAGGGGAAAAGATAGTTCAGGAGGCTCCTAAACAACGCCTTTTGATCGCCTTTTTTGATTATCATCGAAACGGTATCATTAAGATCCTGAGTATTAACTATCTTAAAATAATCTGTCTCTATTATTATATCGCTTATTTTCTCGTGCGGCAGTCCAAGGAGATCGTTTATGGTATCCTTTATATTTTCATCGGCTCCGAAGCGCTTTGACACGCTTCTCGGCTTTCCGCCGGATATAAAGTCTATAATCAATTCCGTCGAATTAACGAAATACAGTCTAAGAAGAACTTTGTATATCTCATCTATATATAGACGTAACGGGTGGGTCACTTTCAGCTTCACAGCCCCTTCGAGATACTCGAGATTTAAATCCAGTTTTTTGGCTGGTATTATACTGTTAAGCTTTGATATTGATCCCGAGCCGTCAAAGAATTTCTTTAGCTCGTTTATTGCTTCGAAAGCGTTCATATCCTGTTCAAGGCTCCGGAGAGTGGTTTAATCCGTCCGCTCTGCAAGTTTTCTGCTTTTGTAGCTGCATTGACTCGTCCATGCGAGGCTCCATTTTATTTGTGGGATAAATTCTGTATCTGAATGCTGTCATAACTTATCTATGCCGCCAGTGATTTAAATCCATTGCTATTTTCGGAAATCGCTCTATATTACATTATTTTATAATTTGTTAAAGGCTATAGCTATAAATTCTAGTACAAACAGTGATTTAGAATCTTGCGATAAAATGCTTATGAATGGCTTGCGCACACAGC
>CAZYMW010000077.1:0-3601 GCA_964648605.1 Candidatus Woesearchaeota archaeon
GAATGTATTTTCTGCAAGATCTGGTCCTTATCGAAGGTTTTTGAGCATAGAATTGGTATATTATTATTCTGATAAGCTTCCTCAGGTTCACATACTGCGACAAGCTCATGAGGTAAGATGCGGGATAAAGATAAGGAAGAACTTCTCCATTAAGAGAGGCGGGAGTGCGGCAAGACAGAAGGCTGTGATAGAGCAGTTCGGCGTGAAAACAAAACGATTAAAAGGAAGGCTCCATTTCCTTCCTGTTGATGAGGTTGTATTCGAGAGAAAAGAATATCATCAGAAGAAATGGAAGAAAAAGGTAGGATACGGCAGAAGATGGCTTGTTGAATCCTTCTTCTCCGCGTTCAAACGACGTTTCGGGGAGCATGTCTGCACTAGAGTAAGACGCAGATTTAAATACCCAAAAAACCAACTAAATTAATGGACGTAGTTCACGGATTGGAACGTGGCTTTGGGTATATCCTTCTATTTTTCGCTCTGCCGTTGTTCATGACGCTTTTTATCCTCTTCAATTCACATTCCGTTTCTTATGCTTTCCTGCAAAACCTGCCAAATCTAGTCCGGTCCTTTGCTAGCATCGGCTTCCTCGCCAGTTTACTGAGCTTTTCAGTGATCAGCAACTCTTTGCTTTTATCTGGATTAGTCGCTATAGCCGGAGCAACACTCATCTTGTTCGGGAACAAAGGCTATTCCGGGCTTTCTAAAGTCGGTAAAGAGGTGCTTATATTAGCGCTTATATCCTTAGCTGGTGTCTATGCAACTTTGAATATACTGCTACCGACTGTCCTCTCGAAGGTTAGTACGCTTAATCTTTCGGGTGTGTCAACGTTTGCCTCGTCGTTTCTCTCTCCTTTCACATCTCAGATGATAACAGTAGATATATTCTTTGCTGTATTTGGAGCGGCTCTGATAGCATTAGAACTCGGCTTAACCCATACGAACAAGCGTTTACACTCAAAATCCAAGAAGAAAAAGAAGCAGAACGAGGAAAAATTTACTCGATACCATATTATAGGCATACCCGCGGGCGCTGCAATAGCAATAGTCCTACTTTTCGTACTGACTTTTGGTATTGTGAATACTACTTTGACGGTCGCAACTTATCAAACGAGTTCTATACCTGCGAATAATGTGTCCAATACTTACGAAACGGCATCTAGCTCGGGCACTTATGCTATTTTGGCTGCATCAAATTATTATTCCTCTGTCTCACCGAATTTCAACGACAGCTACGCCGGTAAGATAACGCTTTCTCCCTCTATAGAACCCGTATCATTTTCCCTTCCGATGTCGTTGTCGATCGCAAAAGCCAGCAGCTCTGTAAAAATCAATTTTGAATTAAACGTTTCGCAGATAAGCACATTGATAGATTCGCTGGTCAAGACAAATTTGCCGAGCTTTATAAACCTGATCTTAGTTTACAACCATTCAGGCTTTACGACATGCAGCAATTTAGCTTTTACCAGCGGTTCGGGATTGCATTGCAGCTTCACGCCTACAGAAGGGAATTTCTCCACAGTTCTATTTGGTGCTAACGTTTCCACTACAAACCAGTCGCTGCTAAGACATATATTAAACGACGTAAACAAAGCAGAAAGCAAATTCCCGGCTGGAACGAATTTAGCCGTTCAAAATATAAGTTACAATTCGTTTACACTGCCAAAGTTAACATTTGTGAAGCATGCTGTGTATAGCGGAAACGACTGCAGCCTTTTCGACATAGAAGACAATTATTCCGCTGCGACGACTTCTGGACAGGTATGCGTATTAGATTCTAACGGCATGCCAGCTTTCTTTAGTATCGGTACGAACTTTCAGCTTGGCAACAACCAATCGTTGCAGCTGGCAATAAACTTTGCGCTGTCCCCATAGACTCCAATGTCACATTAAGCAGTGCTAACGCTGGATAGCGGAAATCTCCTAAAAACGATGCTGATTTTAATCGGTCCTTCCGAAGCGGCGATCAAATGCCGTTTCCTTCGGCCTTTCCTGCTTCTCCTACGATTATCTATTTATCATTAGGCGGCAAGAATGCACCTTCAGAAAGCAAAACCGCAATATTTAGTGCCATCTTTAAAGCATAGATGCAGATATTGTTCTCGCAAAAAACAACTTAGGCACTATTTTGTTTTTATAGGAAACTATTTAAATGTGAGCAAATATTAGATAGTATGGAGACCCGCATAAATGCTTTTAGAGCCGTAGTGTCGGATTGGTTATTGAAAGAATTACCAGAAGTAAAGGAACGAGATATAAATATACCAACAAATACGAACAAAGTGGTCACAATAATAGGCCCTAGGAGAGCCGGAAAAACCTTTTTGATGTACTCCGTAATCAAGAAATTAAACAAAGAGATGCCAAGAAGCAACATACTGTATATAAATTTCGAGGATGACCGTTTGATGCGAATTACAGTAAATGATTTAAGAGATTTGCTCACGATATTCTATGAACTGGCAAAACCTGAGGAGGATAAGCCTATATATTTATTTTTGGATGAAATCCAGCTTGTAAGCGGTTGGGACATTTGGGTGAGGCGGATGACAGAAAGCAATCAGTTTAAGATATACATTTCGGGGTCATCGTCGAAACTATTAAGCAGAGAAATAGCAACTTCTTTGAGAGGAAGAAGCATAGATTACTTGGTATTGCCATTTAGTTTCAGAGAGTTTTTATCCGTTACAAATAACATCAAAAAAGATCCGGTGAAACTAGGATATAGCGAAAAACGTGGACTTTTACTGAACAGTTTAAGAGATTACTTGATAAATGGAGGATATCCAGAAGTGGTTATGGAGAGCTCGAAAGACATAAAAATTAAGATATTAGACTCCTATTACAATACGGTTTTCTACAAGGATTTAGCGGAGCGTTTCAATGTAAAGAATCTTTCGGTGCTAGACGCTTTCTTGAAATATCTCGTCTCTTCATATGCAAAATATGTAAGCATAACAAAAATATACAGATTTCTAAATAGTTTGGGTTACAAAACGAGCAAAAAAACTCTTTTAGATCTGTTAAGTTTTTCCAGCCAAGTATTCTTTGCTTTCCCTCTAGAGTTGATTAGCCGTTCGGCAAAGAAACGTGCTATCAACCCCAAGAAAATATACATAGTAGATAATGGAGTGATGCTTGCGACTAGGCAGGAAATATCTCTCAGCAGACTTATGGAGAATGCGTGCTTCTTAGAGCTTCTTAGACGGAAGGAACGCGAGAACTTCGATATTGCTTATTGGAAAGAATATGGAAGAGCAGAAGGCAAGGAAGTCGATTTCATAGTGTATGACAGTCTTAAAGTAAGGCAGCTTATCCAAGTGAGTTACACAACAAAAAAAGAAGAAGTCAATTTGAGGGAGAAAGTCGCACTTCTTGCAGCATCAAAGGAACTCAAATGTAACAATCTTTTGATAATAACGTGGGACTACACTGCAGAGGAGAAAATAAAAGGAAAGAAGATCAGATTTATCCCGTTATGGAAATGGCTCCTTAATGTCTAAACGCACCATCTTCATTGATATCGTTCTGGTGGTTTTACTTTGTCGCAGACAGAGATGCGGCAAAGGGCAGCATTGATACGCCAAGAGATACTGGATTA
>CAZYMW010000078.1:0-3579 GCA_964648605.1 Candidatus Woesearchaeota archaeon
GCTTTCGAGCTTCGGAGGTTCCGAATCCGATATAATAGATGCAATCGGCAGACTAGAAGCGGAAAAACCATCCGTAGAGGAGAAGCTGAAGGAATTAGAGGGGAAGAAGATAGAAGGAACGAACAACAAGAGCAAAATAGAAGAGCTCGACAAAGAAATAAATTCGTTGCAGATCAAGCTTGGGACATCTACGTCAAAGGTGGAAACTCTGCTCAAATCAGAGCTGAGCAATCTTATGAAAAGGGAATCCGAGCTGGAGAAAGAGCAACAGAAATTCTCAACGGATATGACAAGAACGTCAGAAAGGATAGAACAGGATGAAAAAGATCTGAAGGGCGTAACATTGGATCTCGCAAAGAAATCGAATGAACTCATAAATCTGAGGAAAAGAAGAGATTCGCTTCAGAAACAAACGGCTGAATTGGATAACAGACTCTCAAATCTTGATGAAAATATCAGCAAAGCCCAGGCAGAAGTGAACGCACTCAGCGTAAAAGAGGCAGAGCTAAAAGTGAAGCTGGAGACGGCAGAAGAGGAATTCAACAAGAGCCCTCTTGCCAGCTCGGTCGAAATAAGCGATAAGGATACTCTGGAAGCCGTGGAGAAAAGACTGTCATCCCTCGATTCGAGGATCGCATCGTTCGGACCTATAAACGAGCTGGCTTTGGACACGTTCAATAGGACGATGCAGGAATACAGCGAGGACAGCGGGAAGCTGGCCAAGCTCAACGAAGAAAAAGAAAGGATACTGTCGGTTATAAAAGATATAGATTCGAAGAAACTGGAGACTTTCATGAAAACTCTGGGAGATATAAATGAGGTGTTCTCGAGTGTTTTCAAGTCCATGACGGACGGAAAAGCAGAGCTCGTTCCAGACACGCCAGAAGACGTTTTTAAGGGGGGTGTAGACATAAGAGTGGAGCTACCGAACAAAAAAATCCACAACGTGAGAGGTCTGAGCGGCGGGGAAAAATCCATACTGTCTATAGCCCTTATACTGTCGATCTCAAAGTACATAGACGTACCGTTTTATATACTGGACGAAGTAGACGCCGCATTGGACTCCATAAACTCCTCCAAATTCTCCGGGCTCATTAAAGCCTATTCCGAACGCACAGAATTTATAATAATATCGCATAACGAGGCTACCATGCTCAATGCCGACGTCATATACGGCGTCATGATGTCTGGGGACGGGATAAGCAGAGCAGTGAGCATCAGAATGCCGCAACAACAGGCGGAATCAACGGATTGAGCCGGCGTTCCTTTCGACGAAATCCATAAGTGTATCCAGTTCTTTAAGCGAAAGTTTCTTTATCTCTTTTTGCTCTATTCCGCTTATGTCCCCGCTCATAGATTTCAGAAGCTCCCTGCTTTCTCTTTTTGTCTTGTCCTCGAAATGCTGGTAGGTTCTAAGTATGGCGTTCTTTACGGTCATCTCATCCTTCTTTAGGATCTCCTGCATCAAATCCTGCGGTCTTCTGACCATTTTTACCATCCTGCTAGTAACTCTGGGTTGCGGATAGAAAGCGGTTTTAGGCACATCAGTGATGGGATGGAAGTCAAAGAACACCCTTTGTATGGCGGAAAATTTCGTCCTTTTTCCATACGAAAGCGCACAAAGGTCATCCGATACGGATTTTGGAAGTATCATCACGGCAGAGTCGAACCTATACCTAAGTAATTTGTTGAGTATCCTATCGGTTATATCATACGGCGGATTCGATACGACTTTTGTGAACGCAGGGGGCACAAAGGTCAGAAAGTCGTCGTTTATCAGTTCCACGTTTTTGTTTAGTTCGTATTTATTGACGAGGTATGAGAAGATCTTGACGTTCTTCTCCACAGCTATGACTCTACATATCTGTGAAATGAAAGCTATTTCGTAGCCGAATCCAGAGCCTATGTCGAGGACTATATCCTGCGGTTTAAGCTCCGCGTTCTCTATCTCCGTTTTTAGGACAGCTTCATCGACAAGAAAGTTCTGCCCGTTTTTATCCAGATTACGAAGGTCAAAGTCATCGATCAAGAGTTTTGTATACTCTACTAAATCGCCCATACCTAAACGGGTTTTCTGCCCTTAACACCGGCGGCTTTTAGTTTCTGCAGCTCGAACGGCTCAGCGCAGTTTTTGCAGTCAAATAAAACGTATTCTTTGTTTTTACCGCCTTCCTTCGTCTTTTTAATTACCATCTCTCCCTGGAAGTCGTTCTTCTTGCCGCATTTAAGACACGAGAATACAAAAGTGTAGGTCGGGGAAGTCGCCAAACGGTATATCACGATTTCTCCTTCCTTTCCGTTATAATTTATATGTGATTTCCTGAAGTAATTGCAATCCTTTAAGTCTGGCAGCATAACTCTAGGTGCCTTTTTATGTTTTTAACCTTTTTCCTGATAATCCGCTGCTTTTTGAGGCGTAAACTACGAATAAACCCTTTTCTTCGGAGTCATCCGTTGATTAGGTCGAAGAGGGTCTCAAGCTGCGTTTTTTTGGCTTCTAAGCCGGCTTTTGTCTCGTTGTATTGGGATTTGCTCATCCCGCCTGCAGTGAAGTTTCTTTCCAGATCCGCAGTTTCTTTTTCCACCTGTCTCAGTTTATCGTTCACTTTCTGTAGACCGGTATTGCCTGTGGCTGCTGCGACCGTCCTGGACATCTGCCTTTTATCGAGTTTGTTGGCGTATTTCCTCGAGAATTCGCTGTAAAGTTCGCTCATATCGCTCTCTAACTTGCTGTAGGAGTCCTTGTCTTTTATTTCGCAGTCTCCAGCTAACACGACTCTGACATTTGCAGATTGTTCCGTGGGATCGTATATGCCTATGATTTTTGCCCACAGGAAAATGGGAACCACTTTTTTAAGCAGCCAGAATATCGCGGCTAAAACGAACAAGCCTATCATGGAATACGTAATATAGCCAGACGGCCGAAAACTCAGGGAGGTTACGCTGCTATACATCTGACCTCTATAAGATACTGCCAGTATAATAAGCAGAACGACCGCAAGGATGAAAGACGCTTTCCATAGGATTGGAAATCTGGATCCCTTTACATTGTCCTTTGCAGCCTTTATTACGACTCTCATCGGTTTTACGTTCCCTCCGCGAAAAGTCTCCTCGAGTTCACTATCCTCGAACTTCGACATCTCGTTCAGAAGGATCTTATAATTCATATCCGTCATGTCTTCAGATACTTCATTCCTCAATTCTTGGGGATCGTTGCTCTTTATATAAAGATCGTAGAAGACATGGTGTGATTCGAGTTTGTCCGTCACAAACTCCTTCTCGTAGTTTTTAATATTGAATCCAAACATACTATATTTATCTCAATATACAAATAAATATCTTTTTTGTAGGCTAGGATGCCGTGCAAACGCCTTGTAAAGGTAACTGTTGCTTATTAAGACCTTTACATCGATTTACACGAAGCACAGTCAGAGGCCCATATAAGGCGTTCGGAAAAAATAAAGGGTTATATAGTCATATACATCAATATATACTTTATCATAAAGTAACAAAATATGAAATCAATAGAAGATACATTAATGTCTGGTGAGAAAGGTAGCAGCGGCACAAGCGACGAAA
>CAZYMW010000079.1:0-3531 GCA_964648605.1 Candidatus Woesearchaeota archaeon
ATTCTTAGGTCTATATCTCACTCGAAACTTCATTTTATTAAAAAGCAAACAGTTTATTTAAGCGATACCTATCTAATTTCGGAGGTACTGTCGACTAGTAGTTGACAAAGTTCAATTTGGCAAATCTGCCTCGTAAAACGCAAGCAGGAGGCTACCAGATAGGGTTTTCTAATTTGCGCATGTAGGAATTTTGCCCTAAATTTTGTGCCATTTTGTCAAATGTCCGAAGCTGGTTTAAGTAACATAAGTATAAGCGATTATAGCGAGGTTATTCCATGTTAAAGTCTCACGCGGAACGGTTATGAATTCTTTATACCGGGTCTTGGACCCAATGAGAACGGAGTTTCTCCTTTCTTATACGCGTACATGTTTTATAAGTCCGTCTAATCACGTATCTGGCAGTCATTATCTAAAACGTGAAAGTGCTTTCGCTCTCTGTGCCTGTCATTTTACGGTTTTCCTGCATATGTCAATGACCTTTTCTGCCTTTGGAAGATAAGTGGTGACCAGCTCTTTAAATTCACGTTCTGATTTCTTGTATTCGAACATGTATCCCGCGGAATTTCTGTACATTAACAGATCCAAAAAAGTTTCCCGGATGAACTTTTCATTTTCTTTTATGCCGTTAAGTTTCCCGTTCTCATTCGAATATTTTATAACCAGGGCAGATACGTCATGTATCTTCGGGACGCTTACGTTTATAGACAGTAGAACGGCTTTTAGCGCTATCTCCACCGCCATCTCCAGACTGTACAGCGCCGCGCTGTAGTGACCGTCTCTGTAATTGCTATTGGCGGACCCTAACCATGTTTCCGCGTTTTCGATGGCTGCCTTTGTTTTTGCTACTTCCATTCCAACACCTCTGTACCGGCAACATTTATCCTTCTATGCTTTATTTTTCGCAGAGAACTAAGGAAGTTGTTAACCGTATCATCCCTGTCATACAAAATTATCCCATAATCCAGTACATCGAGGAAAACGGGGCTGAAGTCTTTCAGTTTTGAAACGGATACAAGGAGCGGGCTGATGTGAAGATACAAATCCTTGTCGATCAGTCTTTTATGTTTTGGCTCTGTCTTATCGAGTGCCGTTTTTATCACACGATTATAAAAATCCCGCTCTCCCCCGTCTACAACCATAAAAAGATCCACATCGCTGTATTTGTTGTAGCTCCCCTTTGCAACCGAACCGAACAATACCACGCCTTTCAACGCCGCCGAATCGGATACTTCGTTTATAAAACTAGAGAGATAATCCTTTATCGCCACGTCTAGGCCGTCATAAATTAATTTCTTCCTCACAAACTCGTTTATTACGTCGTTGAAGGTGACACGCATTGCAGAACCCGCTCTCATGCTTTTTCTGGCCATATCTAGAACGTTGTAGGATTCTAACGTCAACATCATGGGTTTATATTCTTTTTGGGTCATATTATATATGTGTGATACATATATAAATATACTATATATGGTTTATGATTTTGACTACATAGGGTTTCTTGTATCAAGGGTGGAATATTCAAAGCCGTAAAATGTTATTGATAGCCTATCAACCGTAGTTTACATACACACGTTTTATAAAATCATCCGTTATTTTTGGGGTTGGAACTGCATAGGTGGTGGTTGTTTTGGAGTATTCCTCCGTTTTATAGCTAAGAAAATCGCACCGATTATAAGTAACACTACGCCTACAATACCGAATATTATATCCAAACTAAGCACAACGCTCGTGAATGGTGCGATTACACTTAAAGGAATATGCAGCGTAAACGATTCGATTTTAACACCTGAAAATAGGTATGGAACAATAAACATAAGTGGTATATAAATAGCTACAAAGGATATTATAGCAACAGCTAGCGAGCTCTTTCCGAGTGCGCTAAATTTAGCATACGTGTCTTTATATGAAAATATTGTCAAAACTGCCCCCAAAACTGCTACTATTTCTAATATAATCTGATACAGATTAAGATTAGATGTCGTAAGAGGAGCACTCAAGCCAGTTTGATGTTCTATATGCTGGGATATCAAGCAGAGAACATTACAATTTGGGTTATTGGCTTGAAAGGTTCCTAAAAGGGTCTCTAGCTGGGCTGCTTGTGTCGAGTTAATAGACTGCCCTGCAGAATAGATGCTAGACGAAGTCGAAGCGTTTACTATTTGCGACAAGGCACTGTTAAAATAGTGCGGCGACAGGACACCAGATACATTCAAAGAGAATAGAGTAATAAAAGAAAATAGTCCAAAGAATAATAGTGCGCCTCCAAACCACATTCCTGCGCGTCTTAAAAACGACATAATTAAGATTCACAATCTGGATTAATAAAACTTTATTAATGCCGATTACAAAGTTATTGTCTATGCACTTATACAATACGGCCAGTAAAAGCATTGAGGAGATCGCGCTTACTTACACGAATGAAATAAAAATTTATTGCTGCGGCCCGACTGTCTACGATTTTGCGCATATAGGCAACCTAAGAACTTTTTTAGTATATGATATCCTAAGACGAGCGTTGCTCTATAACGGATTTAAAGTCAAGCAAATAATGAACATAACCGACGTAGACGATAAAACAATAAAGGGTTCTAAAGCGAGGGGAATGAGTTTAAATGAATACACAAAAATGTATACAGAAGCGTTCTTTGAAGATATTAAAAAACTTAGGATAAGTAAGTTCGAGGGCTACCCTTACGCTACAGAAAACATAGAAAATATGAAGGTAATCATTAAGGGGCTACTTAAAAAAGGATATGCGTATTCGACGGAAGACGGGATATACTATTCGATCTCGAAATTCGAAAACTATGGGAAACTATCCGGTGCTACGTTCTCCGATACAAGACCAAGAATAGAAAACGATGAATACGACAAGAATAACGCAGCCGATTTCGCGCTGTGGAAAACTTGGACAGAGGAGGATGGAGATGTATACTGGGATGAAGGCGTGCCAAAAGGTAGACCAGGTTGGCATATCGAATGTTCCGCGATGGCACTCAACAATCTCGGCGAAACAATAGATATACACTGCGGGGGTGTCGACCTAATATTTCCTCATCACGAGAATGAAATAGCACAGAGTGAAGCTTTCACAGGCAAGAAATTTGTTAAGCACTGGTTTCATACAGAACATTTGCTGGTCGGTGGCCAAAAAATGTCGAAAAGCCTGCACAACTTTTATACGCTGCGCGATCTAGAGAAACTTGGTTTCGACCCGTTGTCTTTTCGCCTGTTCGTGCTGGACTCGCATTATAGGGACAAGATAAACTTCACCTTGGAAACTCTTAAAAAATATGAGAAAACCCTTGATGATATAGACATTACTATAAAATCGTTCAAGATTCTGCATAAAAAGGCAGCTAAAGAAGCAATCGGGGACGTAGAAGAGGTAACAGATGAATTCCAAAAAATGATAGATAATGACCTCGATACGCACGGTGCACTCACAGCTTTCTTTAAACTTATAGAAATGATGAACGTTCGGATAAAGGATGGAGAATCGAGTGAGATTTTTTATAATTATGTTATGGA
>CAZYMW010000080.1:0-3495 GCA_964648605.1 Candidatus Woesearchaeota archaeon
TTTACAACGGAGCTGCCTGGAAGGAGCATGTCAAAGCCTGACAGCTTTATCGAGCGGCAGGAAGTATTGAATCTGTCGGTTTTTATCTCTTCTGTCCGGTTAACGGTGTTTCCCTTTGTTTTTCGCTTTTTCGCTCGCATATATTTTCATCTTTAATGTGTCGCCTATCCTAAGTGCAGCACGGTTTGATAGCGGAAGCTCCAGGACGTGCGCGGCTTTCTTTGGTCCGTTGTAAAGCCTCCATCTTTTAGCAACCTTATACCCGACAATATTGAAATCCTTGTCCAGCCAGATTATCCTCAGCTCGAAGTTGACGAAATTCATGTGGATGTCCCTGACGTCCGGCAAGAAAGCTCCGGCGCCCGGCTCTTTCACGAACATGAGACCGAGAAACTTAAGTTTGAAGGTATTGCAGTATTTGACCCCTTCAGCTATGGGCTTACCGCCCAAATAAACGTCACAAACCTTCATAAACTTAAAAATCCAACTCTTTAGAAAGGAAATCATCTATCTTAACTTTTTCCAATTTCTCCTTCTCTTTTTTCGTACCGAGTTCATAAGCTAATAGATAGAGGATCAGGCCTATGCTATTGCCGCTTTTGTTGTTTCCAGGTATTATAAGGTCTATAAAACTTGTGCTGTTGTCGGTGTCGCAGATGCCTATTATCGGGATGTTTATTCTTTTCGCATCGTTTATAGCTCTCCTGTTCAAGTTCGGATCCGTCACAAGAAGAACTTTAGGCTCAAAAAAGTTCTTATAATTCACATTAGTGAGCGAACCTGCGAGATATCTTCCAAAGTTCACGCTTACGTTCATAAGCTTTGCGAAGTTGTATATGGAGTAATAAGCACTGTCCAATGTGCAGACTATAAGTATATCCTTCCGGCTGTACCTGCTCAACATCTTCGCAGCCAGTTTTATCCTCTCGTCTATGAGTTTTATATTAAGTATCGTGAATTTATTGGCTATCTTTCTGAATACAAATTTGTCCATCGTCGAACCGACGGACTTCGTACCTATCCTGCTGCCGTACTTCTTATACGCCTCTAATTTTTCCGCTTTCTTCATCATAGTTGATAAATCTCGAGCAGTCTGTTTATCTTAGCCACTCTTTCACCTCTATTGATTCCTACTTTTAAATACTTTGCGCCGAGTCCTACAGCAATGTCGGATAACAAAGCAGTACAAGTCTCTTCTGATCGGTGGGATGCTATCTTTGTTATGCCCATCTTGTCAGCCAGATCCGAGAACTCCTTTACTTTATAAAGCAAGCCGACCTGGTTAGGCTTTATCAAAGTTGCGTTTATATTCCCAGCTGATTTCTCCAATCTCTCCGTGTTCGTAGCCGTAGAATCGTCCCCTACTACAAGATTGTCGGTAGTGGATAGTATATCCCCGTAATCCTCGATAAGAGATTCATCGACTGGATCCTCTATGTAATAAAGATCGAACTCGTCTATCAATTTCTTGACTATGTCTACCTGTTCGCGGGGCGAAACGGTCTTTTTGCCGTAAAGAGGCCTCCTATAAGTGTATTTACCGTTCTTGTAGAAAGTCGAAGCTGCCATGTCGATACCGAGACGTATGTCCTTCCCTGTCTTTTCTATGACTTTCTCTATCGCTTTTCTTGCAAGCTTCAAGGACTCATAGTTGTCCAACCCCGTGACGAAACCGCCTTCCGGGTCCACGCCGCCGACGAAACTGTACGTGCTATTTTTCAGAAGCTCTTTCAGCTGCTTATACACCTCAAGAGTCCCATCCACGCTATCTGTCACATCATCGCTCATCGTAAGGGCTAATATTTCCTGTATATCCATGCCTAGATTCGAGGCGTGCATTCCTCCTCCGAGCATCTTCGAAACGGGGATCACAATATTTTTCTTCCCGAAAAGGGAATACGGCTCCTTGCCTGTTTCGTGGCTAAGCGCGTAGACCAAAGCGTAGGACAGCGATAAAGAAGGACCTCCTATAAATTCCTTCGGTATTTCCTTTTCAAGCGAATATATGTCCTCAAGATCGGATAGCTCCCTGCCTTCCAATTTTTTCAGAAAGACGTTGAAAGCTTCTATCTCCAGTTCGATTCCTTCTTTAAACGGAACTACCTCGAACGAACTGACGCTTTCTCCTGCCGGAGAGGAGCCCTTGAACACCCCGGAATCGGATGCGATGCTAACCTGCACGGTGAAATTGGAGTTCGAATTGAGTATTTTCATGCATTTCGCATTTTTTATTTTCATATCTCAAAGCTCATTTTATCGGTTTCCTCTCGTTAGATATACCTTTTTCTTTCTGTGGACCACAAAGAGGTCTGGATTCTTCAAACGGTTTCATAATCTATTGGTGTCACCTATGATTTAAATCTATTGCCGCTTTTGGCTGTACCGTTTTATACAGATTCGCGTCTCTGAGTCCTTTAGCTAGGACGGAAGGATCCACTCTTACCTTCGGCACTCCTAATAACTCGAAGGCTTCTCTGCTGCCCCCTACTATTCTGACTCTAAAATGCTTATCCGCGTTCTGGACTACGGCTATAGTTACGTCCTCTTTCTGGAAGTCCAGTGTCTTTTTTATTATAGCTGCAAGGTCGAATAAGACCATATTGTCGCAGTCCTTGAATTGCCTGTGGAGCCTTGGCGACGCCACGAGCTCGAAATCGTACTTCGGTGCGAACGGAGTATATACTACAAAGTTCTCCGTCCTGTATACCTCTCTATCCTCTGTTTTCTGGAGTTCTTCGCATTCAAGACACAATTTTCTCTCGTTTCTCGGGATAGGGACCACGAAAACATCAAAGAAACCGTGGCCCTCGGTCTTTCTTGTTATAACAAGGTTTTCTCCGAAGCTGTAGTGGTCTATTTCGTTCGTCCTATCAACGACTATAGATAGAAGTTGTTCTATCTCCTCTATAGTGTACTTCCTTATGTTGTTATCGTGCTCCTTATTTTCGACTATTATTTCTTCATAGCCGTGAGCGCCCGATGACTTGAAAAAACTTCCTACGAGTTCGTACTTCGAAGGCTGGATATCGCTTTTTACCTCGTAGATATTCGTGAACCCCCTATCGAACGGTACGGAAGCCAGCGGCTCACCGTTCACAGCACACGCCTTGCACCCATCCTTTCCTTCGCTTATGAGTGTAAAGGACATCGAGTCGTTGTCCAGTCTGAATTCGTTCATATCGATCGCTTCGCTCAGTAGTTCCAAAAGTATGGGTTATTAGACCGTCCTAACGGACTTTTACCCTCTTCTTTGCGACTTTTTATTATATTCTCGATGAGGAGGTTACAAAGAAGTCTTGCTTCTCCAAGCCGCCTTTCTGATGCCTCTTTTTGTTCCTTCGCGGGATCGATCCTATATCTGGATGCTTTCATGATAGTTTATTGATTCATCTTTTATTTAAATCCGTGCCTGCTTTCTGAAGAGCTATCGCTGCAAACTGTCAGCAGATCAACGTGTGAAATCCTGCCAATGAACGTCTTAAAACACTTCTGATA
>CAZYMW010000081.1:0-3488 GCA_964648605.1 Candidatus Woesearchaeota archaeon
TTAAGTTCATAGGTTCCTTTCACTGCTTCGTTGGAAGCTTAAGCCCGTTGGGGCGATAGGGAGCCACCTCGTGAGCTTGCGCAAGCAAACGATAGAGTTGTGGCGACCCTACGGAGACTTCTTGTTCACTTCTTCTTTTATCATTTCTTCTAGAAGTTGAGAAGCGGATTTATTTCTGTTCATGGCCTTTATCCTGAACTTTTTCCACAGCTCTCTATCAATTAATATAGTTGTCCTGTAGTAATTTTTCGCCATATTCCGGTTTTTGATCGAAAAGCTTATATACTTATGTATTGTAATAATGTAATAATTATGCATTATGAAGATTTAAATATTTAATACGCGCTATTATAGGTGATTTAATATGCAAAGAAAATTAACTGTTATAGACTTCTTCTGCGGTGCAGGTGGGTTTTCGGAAGGATTCAAACAAGCAGGATTTGATGTAATATATGCGACAGACCTGTGGAAACCTGCAATAGACACTTTCAGTACGAATAATCCTGAAACGGAGGTTGTCAAAGAAAATATTCTCGAGTTAGACGCGTCTAATGTGCCCCATGCAGATGTAATAATAGGAGGCCCGCCTTGCACGGAGTTTTCCGGTTCGAAAAGGGGCGGGAAAGGAGACTTCAAGAAAGGGCTGATTCTAGTAACAAGATATCTGTATTTTGTATACAGACTGAAACCCCGATGGTGGATAATGGAAAATGTTCCAAGATTGTTACAGACCTTAGCGAGCAGGTTCGCACTTAGAGATTTAGGCATAGACGAAACAGGATATTTTGATATACCGGCACGTGCAGTGTTTACGGCGGCGGATTACGGTGCACCTCAAAAGAGGACAAGATTATTTTCTGGTAAATATCCTGTACCTATTCAAACGTATGCCGAAAATCCGAGAAACCTCTTATTTGGTAAAGAATACCAAAAATGGGTGCCGATGCGACATGTAATAGAAGCGTTTCCAAACCCACTAGACAAACCATCACCTAACAAAATTGTGGAAGACCCAAATTATAGTAACGTAGAGTTGCCTCAAACAGAACTGGAAGACCACTTTGGAGAACATTCGTTCATGACAGAAGAGGAAGCAGATAGGAACAAAAGGCAAAAAGTGGCACACCCATACTACGGAAAGATGAAGTTTCCTGATGATTTGGATAGGCCAGCCAGAACGGTTATGGCCACGCAGTTTAACGCGTCTAGGGAAACTATGGTAATCGAAGTAAAGAAAGGGCGTAAAGTCACATACAGAAAACCGACAATACGAGAAGCCGCCTCATTACAATGCTATCCAATAAATTACAGGTTTATTGGTAGTAATCCTACGACAAAGTACAAATTGGTAGGAAATTCTGTACCAGCGAAATTATCTTATGCGGTAGCAAAGGCGATATTGAACGAGGCCGGGATGAAAGTAACGGCAGAAATGCAGATTGGGCAGAAGTAGGTTCTATGGATAAAGTCTCTAAAGAAATAAGGAGCAAAATAATGTCGAGAATAAGGGGCAAAGATACAAAACCCGAACTAAAGTTCCGTGAACTTATCTTCAATGCAGGATATAGGTACCGTAAAAATTATAGGATAGGCAAAAAGACTATCGATTTGGCCTTCCTCGATGCCAAAGTCGCTGTAATGATAGATGGTTGCTTTTGGCACGGATGTCAGGCCTGTTATAGGGAACCAAAATCAAATAGAGCATATTGGAGGAAGAAAATAGCCGCAAACAAATCACGAGACAGGTCTACTAATATTCAACTGAGGAGTGCCGGGTGGAAAGTGATAAGGATATGGGAACATGAGATAAAGGTGAAACCAACATTAGCACTTCGAAAAGTGATAGATAAATTCTAGGCTTTCCACCAGCGGTCTTTGTATAATTTTTTATTTAAGTGTCTGCTAATTATAATGTCTAAGTATATAGTCTTCAATCGGAATGCCTTCTTTTCTGCCGGTTTCTTACTGAATGGTTGGGGCGATTTTGAGGTAGGTTCTTTGGGATCTTTAAAGACACCATTGTGCTTTGGGCACAGAGTCAGATATTTGTTGTCTTTCTGGTGTATGTCCCTAGCCCTACCTTGATTAATCTTCTGGATTATCGCTTTATAGTCCGGTGTCAGCTCATTTATTACCTTACCATCAATTGCCCAATAGAAAACATATTTTATAATGTAGTCGGAACGTTGCTTTGATTTATCATGAATATAGCAGACAAACAACACCAGTTTGTTTTTCTTGTAGAATGAAGACTCTTTTATTGTTTTATGCTTGTATTCTTGCATATAGTTAATCATGTTGAGTGATAGTGGCTCTTTCACAGATAACATTTTTGTTTCAGAATCGTATTTTAGAGGGAAAGTTTTTATTTCAACGCCCAGATGTCTTACATCTGGATAAGGGTTGCTATTCATAGGGATGCCGAAAAAACCTTGTTCTATAACGTACCCTACGTTGCCCTTTGTTTTTACGCGCGAGGATCTATCGCTCCCTTTTATGGCACGATTTATGTCTTTTAGCCTCTTGCCTTCAAGCCATTTCGCTCTTTTCAGAAGTTCTTCTGTACTCTTTATAGAATCCAAGTCGAGCATGCAAACACCGATATACTTATAGCAATCCGATAAAATAACAAGGTTCCTCTAATATTGTTTTGGATTGCTTTCTGGCCGTCCTCTGCCGAATCTTGCTTTAAGGGAATGCTATAAGAATGGTCTTTCAAGGCGTAGTGTAGCCTGATTCCCAGCTGCTTGTGAAGATTACATTAGTTGGCACGCCGTTGTTGTCGTTGCCGGAATAGTCGTTGGCGTTGCCGTTGAGCGGCCACCAACCCACGAGGCTCTGCAGGTCTATCGGCGCGCCGCCTATGCCCTCTAGGTAAAGAGCCTGTATTTCATTTGCAGAGAGTGAGGTGTTATAGAATTGAACATTTGCCACACTGCCGTTGAAAAATGCACCTATGTCTGCCGTGCTTCCTATATATGAGAAATCTCCAAGGCCGTTGTATGTTATCAGAATTCCATTTACGCTGGCGCTCGCTTCTGAAATACCGTTTATCCACACGCTCGAATATGAACCGTTGTACCTGCCGACAACGAAGTACCATTTTCCGGTAACTATCTCTCCTGCAGGCGTATATACTTCAGGATAGAATGTTGTTGTTGTGTTCACGAAGGAGGCGATGTCTCCCGGACCACTGGCGTTTACAGTTATCTCAGGATTCGTCTGACCTCCCGGGGTAGAATCCGCCCCGACGAATTCTTGCCTGGCGCCACCGCAGCAGGTTCCGGCAAAGTGTATTCCGCTACTCCACATTATCCAGACTGTTATCGTAAACGAGCTGCCTTGTAGCAGGGGCGACGAACTCTGTGCGCTTACATGGCTGTTCTGACCGTTGAAGCTTGCGACAAATTGCGGTATCTCTCCATTGCACACGCCTTCTGTGTTGATGAAAGATGTAGTGCCTGGTCCGTTCGGCCTGAAGACCTGGC
>CAZYMW010000082.1:0-3487 GCA_964648605.1 Candidatus Woesearchaeota archaeon
GTCTCCTCTGACCCGACCAGTTATGGCAGCTCTTGGCACGACAAGACGGTAAGAGATCCGGGAAATAGCAGCGCCTTCGTGAGCCATCTGCCTCGTAGTCTCTTTCAGATTTTCTGGGTATATCATATCTATGGACAAACGCTTAAATAACGCCAACCGCATCAATTGAAAGGACGACAGCGTCAAAACACACAAAATCTATGGCAGGAAAAGGCGCAGTGATAGCGATTGTTGTAGTGATCGTCATTGTCGCTGTAGTTGCTATAGTACTGACCAATTCATCCCTCTTAAAATCATTGACTTCTGGCTTGAACCATATTACTTCCATCACTAACGGAACCAAACTTGTCAGCGGACCAGACGGCATAACCTACTTATCCGCAGCGGGATGGGAGTCGATAAGCTTACCGACAAACGTCACGCCTCCCGGTTGCTACATCGCCTTGGTGCCGACGTCGCTGGGCAGCGCATCGATAGCCTCGCTGAAGAACAACTCTGGCATATCGCCTACCGCGGCGGTGTTTTTCTTGTATAACAGGACCAACAGCACGAATCTGGCTGAATTGGAAGGCTTCTGTACGACTCAGTACAGCTCGCTATTACCCGAAAACATGAGCGTATCGTGTAGCAATGTGACGCTCGCCGGGTATAACGGCACCGAGGTCGTGTTTAATGCGACGCATGCGACGCAGATCAACCGCGCGCGGTCACCATTGCTGCTCGCCTTCTCGAGAGGGGGCGGCTACACGTTCGTACTGGAAGCTTTCGGCAACACGACATACACGAACCAGGTCGACACGGAGTTTGACAACGTGCTGGCTCACGTCAAAGTCGTGCCGAGCTGTGGTTAGAAACCGACTCGCAACGTCTTAAAAGCCCATTAGAGTTGGTAGTGGTTTGAGAACGGGGTCACCGGAATTTATCCTTTGTTCGGCTATTTTACGACTTATGCGTATATGTCGTTAGCGGTCTTGCTGGTTGGTTTATAAGCAGCGTCGATGGAGGATCTGAACTCATCGATTGCTTTCACATAATATTTTATTGGCGGGGGAGATGGTTCCTCTTTATTAGACTTTAGATACATGCTCCATCCTGTAACGGCAGTGAAACTTGCAGCCGCTATATCCCTGCCGCTCATACCGTCGCTGTTTTCAGCCAGCGTCTTTAATTCATCGTCGGACAGATGCTTGGCGTATATCTTAAAGATTTCATATCTGTCTTCCTTTGCTGGAAGGGGGAAATAAATCCTGCTTTTAAACCTGGAGTTAAGTGCGGGATCCACTCCTTCTATAAAGTTTGTAGACCCTATAACAAGAAGATTATCGTTACCTCTTTTGGAATTCATCCCGTCGAGCCACATCAAGAGATTATCAAGTACTCTCGTGTCCTCATGGTCTGTACTCTGGTTGCCGCCGCCCCTCCGGCCAAGAAAATCTATTTCGTCTATGAAAAGAACCACTTTTTTGTCTCTGCTATATTCTTCCACGACATTAAGGGCATCGTCTAGCTGGCGCTGCGACATGCTGTAATACTTGTCGAATATGGTCGAAAGCGACAACTTTACGAAGTCTATCTTCTGTTCGCTCGCTATCATCCTTGCCATAAGCGTCTTTCCTGTGCCTGGCGGACCATAGAACAGTATTGCGTTGATAGGATCGTATTTGGATTTCATTGCAAGCTCTGAGACCTTACGGATCATTGGTGTATTCTTAAAGCGGAAGAAGACGTCCCTCTCCACTTTTTCTTTTATGTTTTTGTATCCGCCTATCGCCTCTATGTTTGTGCCGCCCTTGTACAAGTCGAGCCCAAAATCTTTCAGATATTCGTATTCCTCGTCCTTCTCCGTGACAATTATATCCGCAAGTCTGGATATATCGGCAACAACGGTTTGCCACAGCTTCATATACACATCGTATGCGACGTTGTAATTTGCTAGACTCTTGCTGATTGTAACTTTCATCGACGCATGGTCGTTCTTATATTTTTTCATATATTCGGCAGAAAGCATTATTCCGGGCCTGTCTTTAGAACTGAGGCTTATTTTAATGGTAGAGAAGTCGCCTTGGTACAGCATGCTGAGACCAACATTTACCTGGTCGCTTTTGAGCGCGGTTGCAAGCATCTTGGGGGCCGATTCCGTAACTACGTTGCCGAACGCGGAACTCAAGCGCTGGTACAGATAAGATGAGACATCGCACTTGGATGAAATTACGAGATCGTTCCCGTCTTCCGACTCTGTGAATGTAGGCAAAAGAACTGCTTCTAGCTCGGATTCCCTGCCATCATAATCGAGAATGGTGTATAAGTTGTGTATTCTTTTTTGCATCTCTTGCTCGAGTTTGTGTTTTAAACCGTGCAGGGGATTGTAAGCGGCGGTTTCCACGCTGTCCTTGGACTCGGGATGCTGGTCTTTATCCATAAGGTATCATAGAAGGGAACTAGTATAAAAATGTTGTCTGGATCCGTATCTCAGCCATCGAAAGGGATCTTGACGACTTTTCCTTTCACGTTTTCTTTTTTGTATCTTTTGTCAAGTTCGGATAGCTTCGACAGGAAAGCTTCCTCCATATCAAAACCGGCGTGGTCTGCTATAGCGAGGCACACGAGCAATATATCGGATGTTTCGTTTTTTACTTTTTTTAGCAAATCGTTGTCTGCACTGCTGAGTATCTTTTTATCCACTTCTTTGCCGTCCAGCCACTGAAAAAGCTCTAAAAGTTCGTTCGATTCAACGGATGCAGCGATTGCCAACTCCTTCAGCGTTTGAAACTGCCTCCAGTCTCTGCTGTCGATGAAATCCTTCGTCTTATCCTGGAGTCCTTTCAACGTAGCCATACAGTGGTCTTGCTGTCATACGATAAAAAGCTTTCTAATGCTGTTCAGCTCAGGATGGAATTGATATAATCGCAGCTTGATTTCAGAAAAGGTATATCGGGACTTTCCCCGAAAAGCCATGTACAGGCATTTGTTGACAGCAGTGGTTCGTTCTCATGTTCGAGTATGGCGTTCTCCTGGCTTATAAAGCTCGTGTTAACCTTGTAGAAAGAACAGTAGCTTCTATTTCCATATATGTATATGTCGGATTTATTGTAAAGCAGAGGGTAAGACGTGTCGGTTCGGCCGAAACTGACTATTGGGTGACCATCGTAAGGCGTCTCGAAGTGGGGCAGAGATGCTGCAGGAAGCCCGTAATAATCCAATGGCACCCAGTTGTTTGAGTATACTGTACAGTTGGTTGTATTATAGACCGATCGAAAGGCGACAACTGCGGATTGAGCGGAGGATAAAGAGCCGGAAACGGAGGGATAAGCCGAAAAGACGGCGATGAACGCTATGATAAAGAAAACCACAGATATCGGCAAAATGAACGCTATGTCCTTCTTCTGTAGGAACATCGATACAAGGACCATGGCGAAAGAAAGGGAAACGACAGCCCACCTGAAAGTATCAAGACCGCCGACCATCAATCCGCTTGCGCTGTAATATA
>CAZYMW010000083.1:0-3354 GCA_964648605.1 Candidatus Woesearchaeota archaeon
AGAAAAGAAGATGATTGAACGCATGCCGATGCTTTTCTCGCTCTTTTTATGAATTACGAGTTGTCCATACGATTATTTTCCTCGTGCAGCCGTTTTAAACGAGTTTAAAACGAAGTCGGATATCTCTCTAAAGTCTGGTATCTGCTTCATGAGAATCGACAATTCTTTATCCCAGCTTCCCTCTAAAGCTGCGATCCTATCCGATAGAGTCGCTTGATCGAATCTAATCTTGTAGAGCTCGAGCTTTTTATTTACAAGCTCGAAATCCGCATCGGCGCCTTTTTTGAACAGGAAATAGATATCGTATAAATCCCTTGGTCTGCGCCTTGTGAACAGCGCCTTAGTCTTCTCTGCAAGCATCTCCCCCATATCCATTACTACCAACAATTGCGCTTCAAGATCTCGATATAGCGGGACCACTCTTATAAGCGTCGGCTTTCGAAGTACTTGTTCTCTCTTGCTTATCTCTAGTATGATTGTCTGCATAGACTGTGGCTTCTGAAACAATGGACCTTCTATTTTCAGATTAAAACTTGTTGATACTGCGGTTTCTTCTCTCGTAAAAGTGCTATTGTAAAGGTATTTCAGGCGTTTCAGGCCTTCCTCCAGCTTTACTACGGCATCTTCGGAGGTCGCGGTAAAATCCAGATCCTCCGAAAAACGGTCTAGACCATAGCATTTCTGCAAAGCTGTCCCGCCTTTGAAGACCAACTCCGTACCGGCCAGTTTAAATATTTCCAGCAAGACGACATACTGGAGATAATCTTTTTCGATCTGATAGGCGTTTGGCCACGTCTTATATTGTAACAACTCAGATCTCGTTAGCATGCAGTATCCTCCACCTCCTATCTTTTTCTTTGCCTCGATCCGACAGACGCGTATACATCCTTGAGCGGTATGGGAGTAGATCTTCTGCATCGAGGCCGTATTTTTCCATTAAAAAACCAAGGCGGTTTATCAGGGCCTTGTTATCCATGAGCCTGGCGTAGTCTTTCAGTTTATTTATGTCTAAATCTTCTTTTAAAACGCCAAAACTTGCCGATACATAAAAAAAATCAATATTGAATAATAGGCAATCTAGAATTGCCTTCTCTGGTGTGGCAATGAAAATGCCATCGTCATTTCTGTAGCCGAAGAATCGGCTACGCTTTATTTTTACGAATCTAACCCGATACCCTTCGATGCTCAATTCCCCATGCTGCCTCAGGGACATGACAGCTATGGACACGGGCATTTGAGTTATGCTCTTATAATAAGAAAGCGCCGACACTAAGCTTATGTAGGAAGGGTATACTATGTTAGAAGCAATAAGATTTGGATCGGCACCCTCCACATAATATTTGCCACGTTCTATGCGCTTTATGCCGTCTAGACTGGATAAAAATAGCGAAACGTAGCTTGGAGTCTTATTGATGATCTTGGCCGCCTCACTCAAAGTAAATACATGAATTTTATTCGAATCCAACATACGCATAAACTCTCTGGCTTTCATATAGTATAATATGTATAGGGATATTTATATTTTTATATATATATAAAGATACAATATTTACTAAAGTCTCTAAAGGATTTAATTTTATGCGATTACTGCTGGACATCAGTAAGGGTTTCAGCGTAATTGCATCGCCTATACCATGGAGCTTAGCCTGAAGATATCATCTCTTTGCCTGCAGGATCATGGCTGGGTTTTGCTGTCGAAAGAGAGACTGCCTTTCGGTATCCTTTCGAGGGTAGGACACACCTTTGAGGTTAAGATAGCCTTCGTATCGTCCGTCGCGGTCATAAAGCGGTCGATATGCTGTTTGCTATCGTTTCCTCCGCTATCACATTCTTTTTGCCCAGACGTACGAACCAATTGTTTATATTGCGAATGTCTCTTAACAAGAAGTCGTTTGTCAGGCTTGTAAGCTTCAGCGACTGCGAAAAATCTATAAGGTAAGGTTCGCCCTTGAAGTTTAAGATATTGTATGGACTGAGATCACCGTGAACGAAGCCTTTTCTGCCCATCCTCACTATGAACGAGACGAGCTTGGCATACCATCTATCGATATCGAAGTTAGTGTCTTTAACTGCTGGCTTTGCCGGTATTACACCCTCTCCTATGAACTGCATAACTATTATGTTATTGAACAAGCGGTATGGTTCTGGTGCATTTATCCCTGCATTGAACGCTTTCTCCATGAACGTATACTCGAATCTAGACCAGTCGTCTATCTTTTTGAGGAAACCTCCTGTTTTGAACCCTCTCAATCTAAGGTAAGTCGGTATCTTGTTAAACGACTGTATATTGTGCCTGTGTATTTTTACGGCTGCTTCTCTGCCTTTATAGTCCGTAGTGAGAAAAACGTAGGATTCTTTCCCGCTGCCTATAGGTCCTATCAACGAACCGATGTAGCCATCGCTCTCGAGTTTATTTAGATTATATATAGTGTTTTTATCGAATACGTGCTGCAGCGTTTTAAGCTTTGGCATAGCGTTTCTGCAGAGCCTTCTTTATCGAAGCTATAAGTTTCTGTTTGTTTTTGCTTTCAACCATTGCGTATTTTACGACTTCCGTTATGTTCTGGACTGGTATTATCTTTAAGGATTTGTAAGTCGACACTATATCGCCAAGATTAGACGCTGGTATTATTACCTCTTTCATCCCTGCATTGACAGCCGCCTCTATCTTCGCATTGACTCCACCGACCGGCAGCACTTCACCCAGTATGGAGATCGACCCTGTCATTGCCGTGGATTGCTTTATTGGGACTCCTGTAAGGGCGGAGAGTATGCTTGCGGCGACGCTTATGCTCGCGCTGTCGCCCTCTACACCGGAGTAAGCCTGCAGAAACTGTATGTGGATATCGTAGTTCGTAAGAGGCTCCTTAGAGTAAAGTTTGACTATAGCAGATACGTTCTTAACGGCTTCCTGCGCTATCTCTCCGAGCTTGCCGGTGGCTATTATCTCTCCGCTCCCTTTCCTCATGCTCTTCGTTATTATTGCTTCGATCGGCAGCATAAGCCCCGAATCTGAATTTTCTATCACTGCAAGACCGTTTACTCTTCCCACTCTTGAGCCTTTGTTTTGGATCACGTCGTATTCCTTCTTCTCCTTGATATACCTGGAAGCTATCTGCTGTTCAAAGGATTTGGCGAAATTTCTTGAACGCTCTATATCTGACACCGTTACGGTGGAGTGCTTGCTGTCCTTGGCAACGTCGCCAGCGACCCTTATTACTCCCCCAAGATCTCTGAGGAAAAGAGTCAGTGAATTTTTCCTGCCTGCTTTTCGTCTTGCTTCTTTGACTATCTCGGCGACTGCTTCGCGCGAGAAAGGAGGTATTTTCTTGTCTTTTGCTATCTCTTGGGCAA
>CAZYMW010000084.1:0-3278 GCA_964648605.1 Candidatus Woesearchaeota archaeon
ATATATTTATACTACAAAATACAAAACTAAAATATCTACAGTAGCTCCGAAAGGGGTAATGAATTTAAACGGAAAATGGATTAATAAAGTATGGTGAGAACATTCAAATATAGGATCTATCCTACAGAGAAACAGGAAAAGACGTCAGGAAAACAGCTGAACGAAGCAAGATTTCTTTGCAATAAGCTTCTGGAAGCATCGATAAAAAGCTACAAAACCTCTACCTTAGAGCGAGCCGAAGCAAGCAACGTCGTTGGATCAGGAGAGACCGAAGAGAACGGCATCGAACGCCGTTCGAGGGGCTACTGATGGAACCCGATTCGAGTATATCATCCCAAGGGATAAAAGCTCCAAAATTCGAAGAAAGTAGAACAAAAGAATTCGATAAAACGCTAGAGGAACTGATAACGTCGAGAAGAACGAATATAAAAGTGGTCGGAGTTGGCGGTTCTGGCAACAACACGATAAATAGGATGTTTGAAGTCGGCATAAAGGGCGCCGAGCTCATAGCTATGAATACAGACGCTGCTGACCTCCTATGCACTCCTGCCGACAAGAAAATACTCATAGGAAAGGAGCTCACTAACGGACTAGGTGCAGGAGCGGATCCTTCCATCGGAGAGGCGGCCGCGAAAGAGCAGGAACAGGAAATAAAAGAAGCTTTGCAGGGCGCAGACATGGTCTTTATATGCGGTGGAATGGGTGGCGGGACAGGAACGGGTGCTGCCCCCGTCGTTGCTCAAGTCGCAAAGAAGCTTAATGCCCTCGCTATAGCTGTGGTAACGCTTCCTTTCAAGGCAGAGGGTAAAAGACGTATGAATATCGCGATAGGGGGGATCGAAAAGCTAAAGTCATCTGTCGATACCCTCATAAGTGTACCAAACGAAAAACTTCTGGCGATAGCACCGGGTCTTCCTTTCGCTATAGCTCTTAAGATAGCCGACGATGTCCTTACAAGCGCTGTGAAAGGCATCACCGAACTTATAACAAAACCGGGTCTGATAAACGTGGATTTCGCAGACGTCAAACGCATAATGGCAAACGGCGGCGTAGCTCTTATAGGAACTGGCGAAAGTGATGCTAAAGACAAGAAACTAGAATCGGTGGTCGAAAAGGTTCTCAATAATCCGCTTATAGATGTAGATACCTCGACAGCAAGGGGCATGCTTATAGACGTTGCTGGTGGTCCTTCGATGACTTTAGACGAGGCAAACAAGGTCGTGGAGCTCGTCAATAACAGACTGCCGGAAGAGATAAATATAATATGGGGTGCGCATATTTTCCCGGATTTAAAGAATACGATAAAAGTTCTCGCTATAATAACGGGAGTAAGCTCCAAACAGATAAGCGGCAAATCTATTTACGAGGAGAAGGAACTGAAAGAGCGCAAGGAAGTGGAAGAAGAGCTCGGCATAACCTTCCTAAGTTGAGCTTGTAATCTATGGATGATAAGAAAAGCCTTGCTGATGCGAATAACCCTCAGGAGCAGGTTTCCAAACCCACAGAAAACACGGAGAAGGCAGCTGCTGGAGCACAAACACCCCTGGAGCCGGCGAAAGAAGCTCAACTAGAACAGCATACGGAAATCAAGCAGTCCGATCACAATATAGATATCAAGCAGCCTGATCGTAAGATAGAAGAACACCAGCATCAGCCTGAGAAGAAGCATGAGGAGCATGCTCCGGCATCAAAACATAGAAGCCTCCATCTGCATAAGATAATATCCAAGATAACGTTTCTGCACCCTCTTAACATAAAAAACAAGCTTAACCATTATAGGATAGAATACGGCAGGGTTCTGCATCTGACGCGAAAGCCGACGAGAACAGAGTATAAAGAACTGGCCATAATGGTTGCCGTAGGCACATTGATAATAGGCGTCATAGGGTTTATAGTGCAGATGATAATCCAGTTCATATGAACTTCTGACCATAATAAAACATAAATGCACTCTCTGTGTGATAAAATAAATGCTATCTGAATATTACTGGATTGCCATAACGCTCGCAGTAATAGCTTTTACATCTATAAATCTTATTTCAAAAGCGCTCTTGAACAAAAAAAACACAGCCATTTCGTACAAGTCTTTCATTCCGCTTTATACGGCGTTTTCAGCGGTAGCGGCCATCATAGTGGCTCTATTAATACTGCACACAATCTCCATAGGAGCTACAGGGCTGGTTTATGCTGCGTTGATGGGATTTATTTATGTCGCAGCAGCGTACATCGTATTTTTCAGCCTTGAGAACGAACAAATAGTTATAATAGGAGCTATAAATGCCTCCCAGTTCATAATCCTGTCCTTCTTCTCAGCAGTCATATTTTTACCGGTACTCGTCTTAAAGGATTCTGTACCACTTGTGTTGATGTTAGCCGGAGTCGTCTTACTTTCGATAAGGAAAGGCAAAAAAACCAGCTTTTCAAAGTTCGCCATTCTAGCTTTATTGGGAAACATTATGTGGGTAATAATGTGGTTGATATTTTACGCGACCATAAAGACCGTATCTTCACCCTTCATATATTACACATGGATCACAATATTCGCTGCAGTTTTTTCGTTGGTCCTAGCACCGGCGCTAAAAACGAAAAGAAAGGATCTAAGGCATATATTAAAGTCGAGAAAACTTTCGAGTTATATACTGTATGTCGGGATAGCGAACGGTGTAGGTTCCATGATGTTCTCATTTGCGTACAATATAAATGGAGTGCTGAGTCCACTGCTGACTCAGATAACCATACCGGCGATCGCCGTGCTCGCCTTCGTGCTGTTAAAAGAGAAGCTAAGACTTACAGAAATACTTGGGATGGCTGCGATAATAGGCGCTGTTTTTATGCTTGTACTCGCCTGAAACCATCCAAACCATCAAGCTTAAATAGCAGAAGCACTCTTAAGCAGCCAATGGAAACGACTAGATTTGAGGCAGGCGGCCCGATGATGACCGCTTTGGTTCATAAACATAGATAAGAATATCAAGGCGTTATCCAGTTTTCTTAAGGTATTTACACGCAATATCCGCGGTCTTTCTGGAAAGTGTGCGCCTTACAGTTCTTCTTTCTGGGTTCCCAGAATGCGAAAATTTAGGAGGTATAAAATGGAAAAGGAAATAAAGGAAGTAAAGAAGTATAACTGGCGTAGAAGCCTGGAGCGGATGCTGATAGGAAAGAACCGCTTAGTTCATATCAGAAAATGAAATCGATATAAGGGTAAGAAGCTACAACCGGAAGGATTTTGAGAGTCTTTATAAACTATACAAGAAAGTGTTTGCTGAGTATCCGTG
>CAZYMW010000085.1:0-3251 GCA_964648605.1 Candidatus Woesearchaeota archaeon
TCCTTATCGAGCGATGATTCAACGTTCTTGTTCAGATTCAAAGGAATCGGCTGTTGGGCTTCTGTCAAAAGCATTATGCGTTCTGGAACAACTTCCCATCCGTTTATCGCCTTTTCGTTTTTGTTTAGTGTGCCATACACTTCGACTACAGATTCGTTCCTAAGGTTCTTTGCGATCGCGAAAAGTTCAGGTTCTGTTTTCTTGGATAAGGTAACTTGATATGTTCCTTTTATGTCTCTGATTGTCAGGAAAATAAGGCTTCCAAGATTTCTGACGCCCTCGACCCACCCCTTTATCTCTGCTTTGTTTCCTTCGTGTTTTATCATATAACATTATAGCATCATTCGGTTATTTATTCTTTTTAGCGGCTTCAAATATTTCGCTCTTCGAACCGCTACAAAGTTTAAATTTGAACGCATCATTAAGTAAAGATGGATCACGAAAAGAAAACGTGGAAAGTCGCTGTGATAAAAGGCGATGGTGTGGGACCCGACGTCATAAACGCCGCGTTGTCGGCTCTCGATGCGGTGAAAAATAAATACAAATTAGGCATAGAATATATACCTGCAGAAGCCGGACTTGGTAGTGTAGAAAAGTACGGCACAAATCTGCCTAAGGAGACGCTGGATCTGCTCGCTAAAACAGACTGCGTGTTAAAAGGTCCAACAACTACACCAGAGGGGCCAGAATCGTTTAAGAGCGCAAACGTCGGCATCAGAAAATACTTCGATCTTTATGCGGATGTAAGACCGAATAAAAACCTTCCGAACGTCCCGAGTGTAAAGGAAGGCATCGATTTGGTTATAGTCAGGGAAAACACAGAAGGCATGTATTCTGGATTGGATTTCAAGCTCAACGACGGCACAGCAATAGGGATCAGAGTCATAACGAGAAAAGCATGCGAGAGGATAGTCAAATACGCCTTTGATCTCGCAAAAAAAAGAAAGAAACACGTGACCCTTGTGCATAAAGCAAACATACTCAAGGTCTCGGATGGCATGTTCAAAGACATATTCTACGAAACAGCGAAGAGCTATCCCGATATAAAGGTGGACGATGCTCACGTCGACGCAGTGACGCAGTGGTTTATCAAGATGCCAGAGTTCTACGACGTCGTCGTGACAGAAAACCTTTTCGGAGATATAATATCCGATGAAGCGGCCATGTTAGTGGGGGGAATAGGCACCGGTGCGTCTGCAAACATAGGGGACAGATACGCCATGTTCGAGCCTATACACGGCTCTGTTCCAAAGTATACAGGGATGGACAAAGTGGATCCGATAGGGGCTATAATGTCGGTTAAAATGATGATGGACTGGATGGGCTACACCGAGGCAGGAGATGCGATAGAAAAAGCCGTCTATTCGGTGTTGGAAGAGGGCAAAGTCCTCACGTACGATCTAGGGGGCAGTGCAAAGTGTTCGGAAGTCGGCAAAGAGATAGCGAGAAGGATTTAGAGCCGCAAACTTTGGCAGCGCGTCGATTTTCAACCTCTTGTGATTGACTATTAAAGTATTCTAAGTCAGATAAGGTTACAAAACGAGGTCTAAAAACCTTCGATATTTTATTGAACGTTTTATCGCTAGTTTCCTCGTCTCTAGAGCCTACCACTGCTCACCGCCGCTCCCGCAAAGAAATGGCGAAAAGTTATACCATCACTACACAGAGCTGACAGGTACGTTATAATCGGATTCTTATGGCTATTTAGAATAATGTTCGTGTAAATCCAGAAGAACGTTTCCGAAGCTCTTAGAAGGCGTTCTTTCGATCGCTTCGGGATTTATTAATTTTATGGGTTTTTTCAGGACGAACGCCATTCCGAAATCGAAATTGCTTCCTTGGCTTTCCTTGTTATAGAATATGTGTATTTCGCGCGAATAATATATAGCACTGCCATTATCGACACATATCCTGGTCCCGCTCGAGTCTACTTGATCTGTATCACGATAAGGCCAATAGACTTTCTTTCCATCCGCCTCGAGCTTCTGTACATAACTTTTTATCGTATTTAGTTCATCGGTCGTGGCGTTCCTAACCGGGCAGATAAGGAACACGTCATATTTGTACTGCACCGCTGGTGCGACCAATTTGGTCAAGATTCCTTCTAAATCATTAGCCATATATAATTCTTCTAAATTATTCGCCATATGTAATTTTAAGAAAGTAACTTATATAAATGCCTTTTTAAGAGGCGAGGCTGTTGCGTACAGTCTGCTTATAGAAATCAAGCATGTCTGCACATAGACATAAACTACCGAGAAAGGCATAAAAGTATCAAAAGAATACTAATTTAATGGATTCCAGCAGCGATATCATAAAGAACATAGTGGAGCTTAGGGAATCACTAAAGATCTTTGACCAGAGGCTTTCCCAGCTAAAAGACACAGTCAGAATGGTCGACCAGAACAATATAGACAAGTACAACGACCTAAAAGAGATCCTGAGGAATCTCTCTGCAGAAGTTTCTTCAAATAAGACCAAGATGGTGGAGCTCGAAGATGCTATGGATAGATTGCAGAAGCAGCTTGAAAAATTCGCTAAGCTGCAGGACGTCAAGATACTCGATAAATATCTGTCTTTTATAGACCCTTCAAGGTTTTTAAGCAAAGAAGATGTTATTAAGATTATTGAAGAATATATGGGCGGCAAGAAATGGGGTTGATGGCTATGAGTCTTTTGGATGCATTTAAGAAAAAAGAACCTGGAGAAGTACCAGACGTGTCGAATATGATGAAAGGCGGCATGAGCGACCAGGATATCATTGATAGCTTAAGGCAGCAAGGCTATGACAGCACAGCGATAAAGAACGCACTAATCAACTCTTCCAATGTGATGACGAACCAGCCGGCAAAACCGCAGCAACCTTCAGTGCAACAATCCCCGTCGTTCTCCGGCGTTCAATCACCCGACGAATCCGCACTACATCTCCCCACATCGCAGCCGTTTCCTTCACAAAAAGCAGAGCAATCAAAATCCGGGGGACTAAGCGATCAGACGTTGGATACAATCCAACAGGTGCTGGAGCAGATAATAGAAGAGAAATGGCAATCTGCAGCTACGGATTTTAATGCTATAAAAACAAGTGTGAAAGCGAACAGCACCGATATAACACTTATGGATGATAAGATAGCGAGACTTAACCAGCGCATAGATGCTATACAGAACACAATGCTAGGTAAAACGGAGGAGTACAACAAGACGTTAGCCGATGTCAATATAGAGCTTCAGGCATTCGAAAAAGTGATAGACAG
>CAZYMW010000086.1:0-3225 GCA_964648605.1 Candidatus Woesearchaeota archaeon
CATAAGAAAGAAGCGTCTAACATAATCAACTAGAAAATAGATTAAAGAACACTTTATCATAGAAAATATAGAAACTAATGTGTTATTGATGACGATGAATATTTTGATCTTCTATCCAACAGCTGCTTTTATCTCTAGATTATTTGTAGATTTTGAAATCCGTTGCTATAATTTCGTCTTCCGACATAAACAGCGGGTTTATATCTATGTTCTTTATATCCGGGTTGTCTTGCATTAGTTTCGCTATCTTTATGATATATGTTATTATCTCGTCCATTACCTTTCGCTTGGCTGCGCTCGTTATCAGCCTGCCCATCTTCGAGGTTTTCAATTCTGCTATATCTGTATCGGATATGGGGGCGAGCATAAACTTAACCTCATTTATTATGTTTGCATAATCTCCACCTATTCCTATGGCGACCATAGGGCCGAATTGCGGGTCTACATGACCGCCTATCAGCAGCTCTATAGAGCCTTTCTTTGGAGTGACATCGGCATAGAGTTCAAAGTGAGTATATTTTATGTGATCTTCCGCCATTCTCGTTTTCATGGAGCCAAAAGCTTTGTGCAGCTCTTCATCGTTGTTTATTCCGAGAGCGACGCCGCCTATCTCGTGTTTATGGACTATCTCATTCGAACCAAGTTTCAAGACGCAGGGATATCCTATTTTTTTTTGCGGCTTTCATAAGCTCCGCTTCTGTTTTTACTTTGATACCGTTAGCCGTCTTCAACCCTAGTTTATCAAATATTAACTTGGCATCGATCCCGAATAAGTTTTCTTTTAAGTTGAGTTTAATCTTTTTGCTCTTTATTTTGGAAGAAATGGAATAAGCGGGCTGGGAAAATGTACTGTATGTGTACAGTTCTTTTAGCATGTCAACAGCCTCGTGCGGATAGCTGTATACAGGGAGATTGACCTCTCTTAAGAACCTTTTCGCTTTAGCTATCCTGGCCCCTCCCAAAAACACCGACAACATAGGTAGATCCCTGTTCTGAAGGTGTATCTCGGATATTTCCTTCGCGGTCTCTATAGGCAATGACATTTTCTGCGGCGAGAATATCACTATTACTGGCTTATTCAGCGGTGAGATTACATTAAGGACATCTTTGTATCTGTCGGGTGCAGCATCTCCCAACACGTCTATGGGATTGTGGATGTTCGCTTCCTTGGGCAGTATCTTCGACAGTTCGTTTGTGGTGTTCGTGCTGAGCTTAGCAAGTTTCAATCCGGCTGCATATAAAGCATCAGTGGTTATGACTCCCCCCCCGCCTGCGTTCGTGACTATTATAACCTCATCGTTTTTGACGCGTAAAGTCGGGGCATCCCGCATGAAATTGAACAAGTCATCGATGTTTTCAACGGATATGATCCCTGCTTTTTTGAAGGCAAGTTCGTACGCAATATCATTACCAGCCAGTGCACCTGTGTGCGATGATACGGCTTCAGCTCCCGATTTTGATTTTCCGCCCTTCAAAACTATTATGGGCTTTTTCTTTGATGCCTCCAGTGCGCTTTTTATGAATTCCCTGCCGTCTTCTAAGCCCTCGAGATAAAGAGTTATCGCTCCAGTGTTCTCGTCGTCCTTTAACATGTCTATAAACTTAGCCTCATTGATATCCACAGAATTGCCGACGCTTATTATTTTGCTGAAACCTATCTTATCCAAAGTGGCATCATCGATTATAGCGCTCAGAAGCGCCCCGCTTTGGGACAAGAAAGCAGTTTTCCCTTCCAAAGGCTTCGAATTCGGATCTATGAAAGTTGTGTTGTAATAAGGATTCGTGTTTATTACCCCCAAGCAGTTCGGACCTATAACACGGATCTTTGCAGTCTTCAAGAATCTTTTTATGCCTTCCTCGAGTAAAGCGCCTTCCTTTCCCGATTCCTTGAATCCAGCGCTTATTACAATCGCAAAGCCTATCTTCTTTTTCTCACAGTTTTTTAGGACATCAAGAACGCCTTCTGCGGGTATGGCTATAACTGCGATATCGATGTTTTCCTTTACTGCAGTGACCTTTGGATACGCCTTTAAGCCTTGTATCTCATTCGATTCCTTATTTATCGGAAATATATTGCCGCGGTATGTTATCCTTAGGTTTTTAAGGATTACACCCCCCACTTTACCAGGGTCTCTAGAAGACCCTATGACCGCTATCCCATCGGGATTGAACAATCTGTTGAAATTGGTTGTCATAAGCTTCCCAAGCATCTATTTTCCACAGAACATCTTTTTACCATGTCTTTTTTACGCTCTCTCCGAATTAAAATCTTTCCCCTATTACTGTTATGTGGTTAATGGCAGGAAAAATGAGAATAAACAGGCATTTACAAAGCGCTCAACAGAAAACCGATATTCTTTGGATGAGAATGAAAGCAGTCGATCTTGTCGGCATAAAACCGATGAAGCTTCACAAACAGTCGATGAACCTTGAATGGACAAGTAGCTTTTTAAGCGTAAAAAAAGAGATACCTCAACTTTTGAAGACAAAAATACCATTATTGATTAAATAATGCCCATGTTGGTTTTATAAAGAAGGACTTAGTCGCACACGTATACAATTTCTCCATAGCGCTTAAAATCGAATACTCTTATATGAGGGACCACTCGAATAAACGTCCTACTTTTTGTATACATCTCTGTATTTTACAAACTTCTCGTTCAATTTATTCCAATCCAGATTCTTAAAAAATGGCTCCAGATATTTGGCTTTATCCGGACCATAATCGACGTAAAAGGCGTGCTCATAAACATCTAATGCTATTATAGGTATAGAGCCCCATACTGCTCCATCGTTGTGGGAATCCGCTAAAAATACCCTTAGTTTATTATCGGTTGGATCTATAGCGAGCAAAGCCCAGCCTCTAGCTGCCTTTGCTGTAGCGGTCATTTCGAGCTTAAAGCTCTCGAAACCGCCAAAATCCTCATTTATCTTTTTAACAAGTTCCATGTCCTCACTGTACTTGCCATCTCCTCCCAACATTTCAAAATAAAGCTCGTGAAGAAGCTGTCCGCTTGCATTGAAAGTCTCCTCTTTCTTCAAAGATCTAAATTCACTGTAATTCGCGTTTGCGGCAACTCTATCTACTGTCTTCAGCTTGCTATGCACTTCGTTTCTTTTCTTTACGTAGCCTGCGTAATGTATATCGTGATGAAAGCTTATCTGTTTCTCTGAGAACCCTTCCAATGACTTGTACCCTATTTTCTGCACTTCGTATTGTTCGTC
>CAZYMW010000087.1:0-3174 GCA_964648605.1 Candidatus Woesearchaeota archaeon
CTGCCAAAGGTATTTTCTTTTAACACAGCAAGATCTCTTTTGAGGATATTCTTTGCCGCATTGGCATCTCCGTTATAGCTGAGGCAGTATTTCCCACTTTGAATTCTCTAGCTCAAATAATATCGAATCCAGTGTAATTGACCAAGACATCTGGTATTTTTACGCTTCCATCTTTACGTTGATGCGTTTCGAGTATTGCAATGAGCGCACGTTGAATTGGTATACCGGTGCCATCGATGGTGTATACGAACCTCTTATCGTTGCCATCCGTATACTTTATGTTTAAACGCCTAGAGATCCAGTCAGTGGTATTATCGAAGGAACCCAGCTCTCTATATTTTTTCTGCGAGTAAAAGTATCCTTCTATATCATACTGCTTAACATCCCTCACACCGAGATCCCCAGTACATATATCAACGACGCGATAAGGTATCCCCAGATCCTGCCACATTTCTTCTGCGTTTGCAAGCACCTCGTTGTGCATCTTTTGCGAATCTTCGGGTTTGCACAGCACTATCTGTTCTGTCTGATCAAACTGGTGTACTCGAAACAACCCTTTGTCATCTTTACCGTGAGCTCCCGCCTCTTTTCTGAAGGCAGGACTTACCCCTACCATCTTTATGGGAAGCTTCTCCGCGTCTATCACACTATCGGAATACATAGCTATCATAGGATGCTCTGTAGTGGAGATAAGAAACCTGTCCTCACTGCCAGTCTCTTCCACACCTGTTACTTTATAGAGCGCATCCTCGAACGTTGACATATGAGCTATTCCGCTATATACATCGTCCTTTAGCATGAAAGGAGGGAGTATCGGAAGATATCCTTTCGATGCCATTTTGGATATCGAGTAAGCCTCTATTGCGACTGCTAGCTGGACCAGTTTACCCTTCAAGTAATAGAATCTGCTCCCTGCGACCCGAGCGGCGCTTCCAAGATCTATGAGATCCTTGTTCTCGCCGATTTCCATATAACTCTTAGTCTCGAAGTTCCGCTTTTCTATCTCCCCAAATTTTTTAATCTCAACGTTTTCACTGTCATCCTTGCCATCCGGTACGTCTTCGGCAAGCACATTAGGAAGCCATAGGAAAATATTCTTAATCTCAGCTTCCAGTTTGGCGATGTTATCCTCTCTTATCTTTACATCAGCCATCATTTTCCTTACTTCTTCTCTTTTTTCCCTGTCGTTTTTTGAGTCTTCTTTGGAGAATTCTTCGCTTATGACATTTCTCTTATGTCTTAAAGAATCTATGTCTTTTTGTAGTCTCTTAGCTTCGTCGCCGAGCTCCATCAGTTTAGTGAGTGGGTCTTTTACCAGCGGCGTCAAGAATCTCCTTTTTATGGACGATTCCAAGGCTTCTTTGTTATCCTTGACGTAATTTAAATCGTATCTCATTTCAACGACCTCAAAGGCGGCAATCAACCCCTTCCGACTTTCCTGCTCCAGCGACTATGTCAGCTTTCAACTGCCTGAAAACAGATACAGCACCTTCCTCAGCACGATAAATTCTGTATTTAAATGCTCGCATCATAGCTTGTTAATATCTCCTAAGTTTAAATTCATTTCCGCTTTCGGAAGGACTCAATATATAGAAGCTATCAAATTTATTTCCAGTCGGAAACGTGCATTATTCGATTATTAAAACAATTCCTTGATTAACATGCTTATAACATTTTTGGGGCGATTCATGGCTTCTGATCGATGTTTTGGTTGCTCTTCTCTGGTTCGTTTTCTTCTGGTTTCTCTGGCTGCTCTGTTTTATTTGGACTCTCTACAGGGTTTTCAGACGGCGTAGACGTCCAGCTTTCAGAGATCTTTTTCGGGCGCTTCCTGTAATTTTGGCCTATGATAAGCAGGAATAAAACGAAGAAGAAGAACACGAATATGTTTGTGTATTCCCAATCTATGGTAGTAGGGTTGGATAACGCAGCGATAAAACTAATTGCGTATCCTACTGCAAGAAAAGCTGCTGATAGGAAGAGCGCAATGAACGCCACATATACTCTTTTTGGCCTGTTGAACAGCATAGTCAGAAATACAGAATAATTGTTTTTCAGGGCGCTTCGTATATAATACATTGCCCAAAGCGCAAACACACCGAATATCAGGCTTAAATACCCGTATAGCAGATCAAAAGATATCATATGAACCTTCTAAACTGCACAAACCACCTATACGTTATGTAGAGCAGTAAGACAACGGTAGCTACCCCGAATATATAAGCGATAAAGAATGTTATTTTCACGTCCGCCGCAGCCGAAGTAGAGAAAGTGCCGAGCAGTTTCTGCACGAACGTAAATACTTCTGTTATGGCCAATGTGGCTACTGGATACACAAGCATACCGAATTCTTTCTTTGCAGCCTCTTTATGCAGAAGAAAATACGTAAGAGGCACTCTATCGCGCCTATGCTTTAACAGCGCAATGAGCACGATCCCCGTGAAAAGTGCCATAATGTAGCCTAATACGAACAGCACTAAAAATGTCAGTGTTACCACCTGGTTGAGCTCGATCATACAGTTAATAATATTTATTTGATATTATATATTAGTTGTTTCACGAAAAGGGGCTTCTATAGAATCTTATTGCGCATACATAACTCTTTTGGACTTTCAGAAACAATCCGCAGTTTATAGCTAAACTAATTACTATACAGGTTTTTGCTGGAGATTCGAAGCTTCTTCATAAAATCGCATCAATTCTGTACGCTTATCAGCCTCCATTTTCGACAGCTGGAAACCGTATACCTTCTCTTTGTCAAAGAGCATTACCTCATCTCTATCGGTATACACGAATATAATTTGAGAGTTTAGCGTAGAAGCTAGTGATATAATATCTCCCACCATCGATTTTCGAAAGTCCGCAGCGCAGAAATACGTTTCAGCCCCATTGTAAAGTCTCTTCACAGAATTCTTTTCCAGTTTTTCGATCAGTTGATCAAGAGTTTCCATGCGCTCGAGTCTCTTCACCAGAATAGTAGAAGTGATGTTATATAAAAGCTTTTGAAAACTGAGAGTGTCGTTCTGCAGAAGTTTCGGCTCATCTTAGTGTGCTTGTAGTAGAACTAATAAGAAAAGATAGCAATTTAAACACTGCATGGACATTCCGATAGACGCGCTGCTAAAAGCGGATTTCAACGTCTTCGGATAGTTATATATAATCTTATAACTATAT
>CAZYMW010000088.1:0-3140 GCA_964648605.1 Candidatus Woesearchaeota archaeon
GGCCAACGCCGTTGTAATAAGCGGAGTAAGACGCAGCGGTAAGTCGACTGAAGCAATTCTATTGGCGAAAAACAGCCCCTATGCGCGTCTCAATTTTGACGATCCATCGTTAGAAGGCATGGGGGCTGGAGATTTAATAAAGGTTACTGAAGCGATATCCGGGCTCAAAGGAGATGTGGATTACGTGATACTAGACGAGGTCCAGAACGTACACGGCTGGGAGCTATATGTATCGAGGCTTCGGGAAACCAAGAAAGTTATAGTAACAGGAAGCAATTCCGAACTGATGTCGGAAGAATTGGCAAGCAGATTAACCGGCAGGTATATCAGTTTCACAACGTTTCCATTCTCCTTCAGAGAATTTCTTGAATATTCTAAATTCAAACCGGATGCAAATTTAACTAAGGATATTGCAAAAACAAAAAGTTTGCTGGATAGATATATGCAGGAAGGAGGATTTCCGGAAGCCATTATGTTCGGGAGCAGATTCCTGGCGCAGATCTACAGCGACATAATAACGAAAGATATTGAAAGAAGGTTCGGCATAAAACATAGAGCGACATTCAGAGAATTCTCCAGATACATAATTTCAAATACAGCCAAGGAGATTAGCTATAACAAGTTGAAAAATATTTTCAATATCAAAAGCGTCCATACCGTTAAGAACTATGTCAGCTTTATGGAAAAAGCGTATCTTGTTTTTAAATTGGATAAATACTCGAGCAAACTTAAGCAGCAGGTCTGGACAAGTAAAAAAATATACTGCGTAGATACGGGTATGGCAAATTCCCTTGGTTTCAGAATAGGCGAAGAAAAAGGGAGACTGTTAGAAAATACCGTGGCGATAGAACTCCTAAGAAGAAAGTTCTATTGGAATATAAACTCAGAGATATATTTTTGGCAGGATTATAAACAAAACGAGGTGGATTTTGTGATAAAGGAAGGAAACGGTATAGCGCAACTTATACAAGTATCTTATAGGATTGACGATCCTAATACTAAGGATAGAGAGCTTAAATCGTTGCTAACTGCGTCAACGGAACTGAAATGTAACAATCTTTTAGTGATAACTTACGATTATGAAGGTGTGGAACTGAAGGAAGGCAAAAAAGTGAAGTTTATACCCGCATGGAAGTGGCTGCTTAACGTGAATACTGCCGCATAGCTCACAAGCGAATCCCATATGGATATGTTAGTCCATTCGACTCCATCTTTTAGTAAGGGTTCTCTAACCGTCGGATTTTCGAGAATACGCTAGCTCCTTTATCTTCTTCTTGGTTCTTTCTCGGAGCTCTGTGCTTTTGTTTTTAAATAGTCTCTTAAAGGCGGGCGTCACAATAAACAACCAGCCCATCCTCTATCCCTCTAAATATTTTATTGTTTCTTCGGCATTAACGAACTTCTTTGCCTCGCCTTTTTGTATTTCAATAAGGCTAGTTCTTATTTCCTCCAGTTCGTTGGAATCAAATCCGCCGGCGTTTAAATCTATAGCTATGAGTCGCTTTATCACGTCGTTTAGCGTCTCTCTCTTGTGTATTTTGAGCTCTTCTAGTTCCTTTCTTGTCTTCTCATCCACTTGAATGGTCGTTACCATAGTCGGCTATACGGTTGGTGTGCAACACCACCTCATAGATCGTTCCTTTTAAATGTTTCGGTATATATCGAAACATATATAAATAATGAATGCGTAAAATCGAAAGTGGAAAAGATAGGGGCAGTGTATAGGTTGGTATGCGAAGAGTTTCTGCAGAACAACAACAGATTCACACAGATGGGGATAGCAAAGTCGCTAGGTGTATCGCTGAGCACCGTCAACTCCGCCGTTAGCAAGTTAGAAAGAATCTCTGCCGTAATAGTTTACACGAGGCACTTTGAGGTGATCTCGTTAGAGAAGCTCCTACTCTATTGGGCGACGCATAGGGACCTGTACAGGGACATCTGTTACCAGACCTATGTAAACCTAGAGATAAGGGAGATCGAAAGTTCCATGCCGGCGAAAGTGGCTTACACTGCTTACACAGCTTATAAGTATGTGGTTGGCGAGCCTCCCGCTGATTACAGCCAAGTGTACGTGTATGCGAACCAGGCTGGCTTGGAGGGGATAAAGAGAAGGTTTCCTGCAAAGAGCGGGCATTACAATTTGATAGTGCTCTCGGCTGACTTTATCATGAGCCGCATGATAGAGGATGGCACGCTGAAACACAGCTCCGTTTCCATGCCGCAAATGTTCGTGGACCTGTGGAACATAAAGAACTGGTACTCTAAGGAATTTACTGATAAATTGATGGAGAAGATGGGTGTTTAGTATGGAGTTCTGGAACAGCGAGATCACAGAGACGAGCTGGAAGACCCTAAAGCGTCTGAAGGGAGAGGTGAGATTCATTCTGATAGGCGGCTGGGCCGTCTATCTGTACACTCACTTGGAGAAATCTAAGGGTATAGACATAATAGTGGATTACGACGCGCTAAAGTCGTTGAACGAGCTATACGAACTAAACAAGAATCAGAAACTTTCGAAATACCAGATCAAGCTTGGTGACTTAGACATAGACGTGTACGTTCCATACTATTCAAAGCTCAGCGTACCTCCAGAGGACATAATAGCCTCGTCGAGATCCGTTGAAGGTTTTATGCTTCCGTCTCCGGAGATGCTACTCGTCCTAAAGCTCGGTGCTCTGAACGCTAGACGGGCCAGCATAAAGGGCCAGAAGGACGCCGTTGACATCCTCGGTCTCTTGCTTTATTCGGACCTGGACAAAAACCTGGTAAAAAGCCTTTGCGCGAAGTATCGCGTGAATACCGACGCCATAAAGGATGCCGTGAAAAATGTGGATGATGATACACTAGCCTATCTGAACACAAATAGGCACCACTTTTCCAAGGCAAGGAAGCAATTAATTGAGCTGTTCCAATGATCCTGTTGCCAAACCGCGTTGTGCCGCGTCCTCCAACAGCGTACAACTCGAATAATTCGCTAAGAAATGGCACTTCTAACACGTGGTTCTGTAGAAACCCTACGATAAACCAATAAATATTTACTTGTTTTGTCGCTCTGTCTCGAAGACTCATATCAATATTGTATACAACCGCCATAAGGTTTACCTCCTTGAACCGGGTATTCCATCTCTTGGATGAAAGAT
>CAZYMW010000089.1:0-3127 GCA_964648605.1 Candidatus Woesearchaeota archaeon
CGTTTTGTTGAAATTTCTGTAAAAAACACAAAATATGAAAGCTTTTGCTTATTTAACTGCTGTTTGACGAGTCCGCCTTATTCAGCCAGGAACGCCGATGGATCTGATCATAAACGGTGGTCTTTTGTATGTAACGTGCGACTTTACGCGGTAGTACAAACTATCGGAGCTTGAAAGGAACGAGATAGAAGCGAATGATATAAATATACTCAATAATAGAACTTTCAGTACCAGGGAGACATCCAGCATCGAAACAATATACAAAGGCGCTGCAACTACGGCCAGATAGATCAGAATCAGCAACAGCCCCGTTATAAACGAATTCTTTACGGCGTCGGTAGATTCTTTAAGCGCATCCATGAACGTGAAATCTTGTCCATGATTAAGCACAGAAAAGAAAATCATTCTGGTTCCTAAGTATAATCCCGGTACGACAAACACTATGAGCCCCCCCAAGAACACGAATAGTTGGAAGACGCTAGCTACAAGAAACCTCGGATATTTTGAAGCGGCCGCAACGATGGCTTCACCGAACTTTATCCGCGACTTATTTTCTGTTCTTTTCTTTATCTCCAATCCAAGAGATAAAAGGTAGAAAAATAGAAAAAATTCAAGCGCCACCAAAGCCAACGCATAAGGTATCACATACGGTGGATACGTGGATGTGTAACCTACCCTAAAAGAATTCCCAACGCTTACATTCAGCACAGAGTAAAGTCCTCCGTAGTTTATAGCAAAAAGAAACGCTACCATTGCAATAAAAACTGGCAGCATAGGCCACCTAAAAACGCTGTTACGCACTATACCAGAATAAACGGAATTGATCAGATCGGAGTCAGCACCAAACATAGCCATAAATAACAATACAGTTCCAAATTTATAATCGTTTAAGATCGTGTCTATTCTTATAATACTCCTTTTTCTCATAGCCACAGTAATCGTATATCGGGCAGCGGTAGCACTGCGGCGCTACGGGCTTGCATATATCTTTTCCGAACTCTACGAACGAGTGATTTGCTACTATGCGCAGATCCGCCGGCAAAAGTGATTCAAGAATGTCTTCTGTCTTCTCGGGTTTCTCTTTCGGCTTCACGATGCCCAATCTTTGGCAGATCCTGTTGACATGGACGTCTACAGGTATATAAGGCAGACCGAATGCCCAGACGAGAACGAGAGCAGCTACTTTGTTTCCAACACCGGGTATAGACATAAGCTCCTTTTTGTCTTTGGGGACTTTGCCATCGAATTCTTTGATCAGGACGGTGCAGGCCCTTTTCAAAAGCCTTGATTTGGTCCGGTAGAACCCTACGGGATATATGAGTTTGGATATCTCTTTTGTTTTCATCTTCGCCATCTTGTATGGGGTGTCTGCGACGCTTAGAAGCCTTTTTTGTGCGGGGACTGTAGTCGTATCTTTAGTCCTAGTAGAGAGTATCCCGTGCACAAGTATCTCGAATGGATCCTCTTTTTCCATCTTTATGGTGTACAAAGCAGCGAGGATCCTTACTATTTTCGCAACTTTTTTCTTTTCCATGGAGGTGCATCAAAAGTTGATATGCTCGGCTGCCTTAAATATAAAATATTAATATAAAACGGTTATTAATATTGTTCTGCACCGATCGAAGTAATATGGGATACGAGCTTAAAAGTGAAGGTCTTAAAACGTTGTACAACAACTATGATATAGACTTTGATTCGATAATAGACGAAATAAAAGCGAAAGGCTACGAAAAAGTGGCTATACAACTGCCGGATGGTTTCAAATTGCACTCATTGGAAATGGCAGATTTTATACAAGAGAATTCTGGTGCGGAAGTTTTTATCTGGGGTGGCAGCACTTTCGGTGCGTGTGATATCCCTTTGGGATTGGAAAAATTGGGTGTAAAAATGGTCATACAGTTCGGTCATGCTAAGTATAGGGCAGATAAAACTCAAAAACCTTCGCAGGTAAAATGAACAGAATCGGCATAGACGAGGCCGGTCGAGGCCCTGTCATAGGTCCATTAATCGTCGCTGGCGCAAGCATGGACGAAGAAACGGCGTTGAGATTTAAAGCAGCTGGTGTAAAAGATTCCAAGTTGCTGAACATAAGAAAAATATATCTCCTCGAAAGGTTAATAATCGAGAAATGTTCGTGCTACAAGATAGAGAAAATAGAACCTTTGTCTATAGACGGCAGATACGATGACGGTACAAACCTGAATTTCCTAGAACTTGATAGAATGACTGAGATAGCTAACTCTTTAGCCGGAGATACCGTTATAATAGATTCACCCAGTGCGAACACCAAAAAAATAAAAGCGTATCTTACACCTAAAATACCGAATAAAGAACTTGTCGTTGAGAACTATGCTGATAGGAACCATGTTGAGGTGTCAGCGGCATCCATACTTGCAAAGGCGAGTAGAGAGCGTGAGATTGCAGCGATCAAGAAAGAATTGGAATACGATTTTGGCAGCGGTTATCCATCGGATCCAAGAACGATCAATTTTCTTAAGATAATAAAAGCGAACGGGCTCATCAAGACTCAGAAATACAAGAAGCACATACGAAGCACGTGGGCGACCCTTAAGAACATAAATAATATAAGACTTCAGGATTTCTTCTGAAACAATGCAGATACGATTTCATCTGGTATCGGTACAGATTTCCATTTATCCTTATCTATTGCCACTTGAATGATGTAACCATCGCACAATAAATCTGTATCCCTTTTTATCTTGAAATCGAAACGAAGGGCTTTAGGTGATAGCTGAGACGGCGACAGGCTTATTTTTATCCTATCGCCCGTTCTGGCGGATTTGTAGTATTTGGCGTTGGATTCAACGACCACAAACCAGATTTTGTTGCTGGATAAAGGAAACATGCGTGGGGCTTTTTGATTTGCGAACTGCTCCAAAGCATCCGTGAAAAACCTGTAGTAACCTGCATAATGGACTATGCCTTGTGCATCCGTATCGTATATCCTTACAGTCTCTTCATAAACAAATTCTTCCATGCTCTATCATACATCTTAGATATTATAAACATGCGAAGTCTGTATCGGTTTAACTGGCGCATATCTATATCTTCTTAAGTTACACTAATACTACCATTTAAGTTGCTGTGCGACAACGCTGATAGCACA
>CAZYMW010000090.1:0-3025 GCA_964648605.1 Candidatus Woesearchaeota archaeon
CCCATTTACTGACGGTCTCGTCCATAAAAAGAAGGATTATGCCTGCTAATATGAGCTGGATGAACATGACTGTGGGAAAGAACGTACCTGGAGCCGCCGGAGTGAGGGCTCCGCTAAAAACATACACGCCGTTCTCTATAAAAATGAACATTACCGCTGTTATTTTTTGCAGCCCTTGGAAAAGGATCCTGCCGTCCTTTGTGGACGTATCTATATGTATTACATCGGTGCCTTGCAGCATCTGTATGATTATACTGGCGCTTACGATCGGACCTATACCCAGAGAAAGAAGCGAACCGAAGTGAGAAGCTATCAATACCTGTAATATCTCAAAACTTAAACTGTAGGATTTGCTTACACCGAAAAGTGGAACGAACGACATCACTATGAACAGAAGAAGTATGACGAACGTCCACTCTAATTTCGTCTTGAGACTCAGCTTCGTCTCTGGCACTGGGACGGATGGAAGGTTGGATAAAATTTTCTTGAGTTTTGCCTTGAGCTTTGGGTTCATAGAACCTCGCCGCCTGCAGCGACTATCTCGTCCTTCGCTTTCCTGGATGCCCTGCCGCGCACGATCAGCTTTAACTTATCCTTGCTGAATCTCCCACAGACCTTGGAGTATCCTAGGCGATCGAGGTCTAAGACTATCTTGTCCCCTTCTTTCTGCAAGACCCCGCTCTTTTCCCACGATTTTACTTTCTCCCCTATCCTGTTTAGGTTAAGCGGAATTTTCCTCTCTTTCGAGAAGCTGTACTTGTGTTCGTGTGTACGGAATGACATCATCTTCTGCTGACCGCGCTTTCCGCCGCCTGCTTTCCCCCTCCCGCCTCTGTTTCCAGCATGTCTATCCCTTTTTCCTTTCCCTCTTCCTGCTGTCGTGCTTCCTCTCAAGTGCTTTCTTTTCATATCATCTTTTTCAAAAGCTGGTTCATCTTATCGCCCCTGTAGCCAAAAGCGCCGCCTAAAGCGAAGGGGGTTTTCTTGCCTTTCCTCTCGAACCCTTTTATAGGCGGATGCAGATTGAATACCTCCTTGAGCTTCAAAGCAGCGAGAGACTGCTTACCCTCCACGAAGGAAGCTGAGAAATCGTCCAAACTGCTTCCTTGCCAATCGTATCTCTTGTTGGCAGAAAGCATCGCCCTTTTTTTAAGCAGAGCTTTCAAAGTATCCATATCTATCTCCCCGTAAGTGAGCAGGTTATCGACTTTTTTGAGCATGCCCATGTTCGAATCGGTCTTGTCTATGATAATGCAGGAGTATAATTTGTCCAGGTTAAGAGATTTTATTATAGCCTTTGCACCTCCCCTCTTCTTTATTATAGACATTATCCTGACGACAGCCAGCTTTTCCATGGTTTATTCTTTCAGCCCCCATGTGTTTTTCTCGTCGTCGAGAAGACGGTATGCATTTAGGCTTTTGAGCGCATTGAACGTGGCGTAGCCGAGGTTTATCCTCGTGCCCGTCTGCCCATAGACTCTCGACCACACATCCTTTACACCGACGAGCTTCATGATTATTTTTATGTCGTCTGCCACACAGAAGCCTATGCCTTTGGGTGCCGGTATTATTTCGACGTGGACAGAGCCGGATTTGCCGCTTACTCTGAAGGGTATGGAGTGTGGAGTCCTGCAGGCGCACTCCCAACTGCCGCAGCCCAATCTTATTTTTATAAGGTTAAGTTTTGCCTTCTTGACTGCCTTGTCTTTTGCCGTTACTGACTCCAAAGCGCTTCCCTTGCCTATGCCTATATGCCCTCTGCCGTCTCCCACCACGGCCATAGCGGAGAAATGTTGCCTTTTGGCTTTGGCTGTCACCTTCTGCGTGTTTCTTATTATTCTCCTTTTGCCTCCTCCAAGCTTCCCTTTCGATTGTCCTATATATAGAAAGTCGGTCTGCAGATCGGATATCAGATAATCGACTATCTCAGGCTCGAGTATTTTGAGGTGCATGTCGAGTATTTCGTCTATATCAGCTATTTCCCCACCGACCACTTTTTTGCCCAGATTGGTCCTTGGTGTGAACGTCTTTTTCTCCTTCTGGATTGCGGGTTTGCTCACTTCCTCCTTTATCTCTTCTTTAGCTCCTTGCGTCTCCACCTTCGACCCTTGCTCTTCATTTTCCATTCTGCTCCTTCACGTTCTTGCTTATATTTCCGATCACTTTATTTACTTCTTCCTTTATGTTCTTAACTTTTTCATCTGTCTTCGAGAACTGGCTGCCGATCCGCTTGTCGTAATAAGCGGCTATATGCAATCCGTACAGTCTTTCATCGCTTATCGGGAGTTCATCGGTGTGCACATCCATGCCGCCATCCTTCGCCCCTTTCAGGAGATAGTATATGAAGCTGTCCTTCTTTAAGGTCCTGCTTCCTTTGTCGAGTATCACTTCCTTTGCAGCAGAATTCTTAGCCAAAAGAAAGCCTGTAAGATAAGCTGCTGGCGTGTTTTTAGCGCTGAATCCCCACCCGTATTTCTTCAGATCGCGCCCGTATGCAGCGGCAAGAGTGACATCCCCTTCTTCTTTATACGCTATGACCTGGGCTATGATCGTGCTTCCGGTCTTCCTAACGGCTATCCTTGGTAGACCCGATTTGAGCATCTTGAGTCTTTTCGCGTAATTCGTTTGTTTCCTTTTCTGACTTATCATATCGACTCTTTCTTCATCTCCTCTATGACGCTCCTCATATGCGTCAAACTATGGAACGCGTTGCCTTTTATTTTTTGATAGAGCAGTCTGAACGTTCTGTTGTCTATCTTCCCTTCGTCTCTTTGTTTGACGAGCTCGGCTCTCAGCACTCTTACACGTTCTAGCCAAGTGAAATTGGACCTTGCGCTTTTCACTCCTTTTCTGCTGCCGTATCCTTTCCTTCTGCCTTTCTTTTTCTTCAAATGAAGCGCCCTGGCTCTGGAGCGGGATTGTCCTACCATCTTCTTCTTTTTTATAACGCCTTTGTCGACCAGACTATCTATGTCAGATCTTGTTATAGCTTCTTTTATCTCCTTGAACTTAGAGGGATCGAGCC
>CAZYMW010000091.1:0-2942 GCA_964648605.1 Candidatus Woesearchaeota archaeon
GTTGGACTCTCCCCATTCTTCATAAACCTCGTTTGTTTCTCCTGCACCAAGATTCTCTCGAGAATAGGCTTCTATGAGGAGAACCTCACAATTCGATTGATTTTTAATGCTGTTCGTACTTTTAGATGCCGCACCCTCGAGGCCCCTCCTTGGGGGGTGCGGGGATAAAAGCAATATCATTCTTCAGAGGGGGTTCAAAACACCTATTGTTCAGGCAATGGAAAATATAAAGAAAGTGACATATACGAGAATATGCCAATAACGGCCAGGAATTCCGAGACGGTTCTCCTATTTCAATAAGTTTATTTGGTTATTAGGAATCCTCTTAATGTGACTGATGTCTTTAGAAAGGAAGTAAGAAGCAAAATCATGGCATCTATCCGCTCTAAACATACAGCACCTGAACTTGTAGTTAAGAAATCCTTACGCGGCTTGGGTTTTTCTTACCAACCAAAGATGAAGGGAAGCCCGGATTTTGTACATAATGAAAAGAAAATAGCTTTATTTGTCAACGGGTGTTTTTGGCACGGATGTACGTTATGCTCCAAGACCCCAAAATCCAATGCTGCCTATTGGTTGCCGAAAATAAAGAGAAACGTAGAAAGAGACGAGCAGAATAGGCAGTATCTGCAGATACATGGATACAGAGTGATAACGATATGGGAGCATCAGCTTAAGAACAGAATGGCTCAAAAACGATTAAGAACATTGGTAATGTAAAGTGATTGTAACGAAAAACGAGTTTACCTTTATAGACCTTTTTGCAGGTATAGGGGGTCTAAGAATTCCCTTCGAAGAACTCGGCGGAAGATGTGTGTTCTCTTCAGAGTGGGATAAATACGCACAAGATGCATACGAAGCAAACTTTGGAGAAAGGCCGCAGGGCGACATAAAAAAAATCCAAGCGGAGAATATTCCCGATCACGATATTTTATTAGCCGGGTTTCCTTGCCAGCCCTTCAGTATAATAGGTAACGGACGGGGGTTTGCCGACACGAGAGGGACCCTGTTTTTTGAAATAGAAAGGATAATCAAAGCAAAGGAGCCGAAGGCTTTTCTGTTAGAGAATGTAAGCGGACTTGTTAATCATGACAACGGCAGAACTCTCGCAACTATTCTGGAAAGGCTAAACGCACTCGGATATCGCACTTACTGGAAAATTCTGAATGCTCTAGACTTCGGACTGCCGCAGAAGCGCCAGCGCATCATAATTGTAGGTTTCAGAGGAGATAAGCCTTTTGCTTTTCCCCAGCCCTACGCTCAGCCGGCTGTACTTAAGGATTTTCTCGAACCTCACGAAGCGGTGGATAAGAAGTACTTTGCTTCTGCTAAGATAGTCTCGAAAAGACTTGAAGCGGTTGGGGACAGAAAGATACCAGTTCCTTCTATATGGCACGAAAACAAAGCCGGGAACATAGGTGTACACGAATATTCATGCGCACTTAGGGCGGGTGCCTCCTATAATTACCTTCTAGTGGACGGCATCCGCAGGCTTACAGCGAGAGAATGCCTTAATCTGCAAGGCTTTCCTAAGGATTTCAAAATAGTTGTATCCGACTCGCTGATTAGGAGGCAGATCGGAAACAGCGTGCCTGTGAATATGATAAGAGAGGTAGCAAAACAGATGCTGAAGACTCTGAACTCTGCAACTGAAGACGAGAAGGAACACGAAATTTATGCGTAGCAAAGAAGCTTTGGATAAAATAATAAACAAGAGTCGCGTTCACCTGTATAAGCCGATCCAGATAGCGGAAATCTTATATCATTACAGGACTGGAACAAAGATCACGCTTGAGGATTTGGAAACTTATAGGAACGCGAGCAAGATGTGGAGAGACAGCGTCACAAGAAGGCTGGTGGGGAGAGTTTCCACGTCTTCCCAAAGGTTTCAGGACAATCTCTTTGAGGCTAATGCCGTGCTTCCTGACCTGCTTAAGGAACTCGGCGAACATAACAACGCAAACAATGGGATAGTAGAGAATTATATTTACCATAGGCTCAAAGAGCGATTGGGCATGGTATCGAACGGACTTGCCTACATTAAAACTTCGGGACAAAAATCCTTTGATCTCGGCACTTTTCTCGGGCTATTTGCAAAAGAGCCGGGTTTGAAGAGAAGCGTGGATAAAGCCTATGAAATTGTTGTCTACGCACTATTTAACACCATAGTGAGGGCATTAAAAGTGGAAGTTAGTCTGGAGGTTAAAAACAGGAACAAAGAAATTCTCGAGGATTTCGCCAAATTCATAGGCCTAGTTCTTAAGCTCTCAGAAGACAGGACTTCAATTTCAGTGCCCGCCAAGCTCTTTCGCGCAGGAGTGACAAACGCGGCGGACCGAGGTCTTGATATTTGGGCGAACTTTGGTCCAGCAATACAGGTCAAACACGTTTCGTTGAGTGAAGAGCTAGCCGAGGACGTCTCGGAAAATGCACCGGCTGACAATATCGTACTGGTTTGCAAAGACGGAGAACAAGATTTGATAAAGAGGGTAACTACTCAGCTACCTTTCAGCCAAAAGATACAAGGGATCGTGACCCTCGGGGACCTAAAAAACTGGTATGAAATCTGCTTATCACAAAAGTATAGAGGAACACTTGGTAAACATTTGCTTGAAGACTTGGAGCGAGAATTCAATAATGAATTTCCATCAAGCACGGAGATAGAGCCTTTTATTATAGAACGGAGCTACAAAGCCTCGGAACTAACAGGCGATTGGTCGTTGAGATAAGTCAGCCTCTAAATTTTAATGAAACCGAGCTCATCCTCTTTAAGACGAACACCAACAACTGCCTAAGTACTTGGTGTTAATTTTTTACAGCTCTTTAGGTATGTATAACCTCTTTATTCAAACATGGTAATAATGAACTTTAAATTTAATCATATTCTCCATACTGGATGGCGAAGAAATCTTATCCCAAGGGCATGACTGAAGTGGAGTGGA
>CAZYMW010000092.1:0-2877 GCA_964648605.1 Candidatus Woesearchaeota archaeon
ACGTTACGCAGGCAGATGCTGGGACTAGATGTGCCAGCCTTACGGCTGCATCCATGGCGTGCGCTGATGCTGGATTGCCGATGCGGGATCTCGTAGCTTCGGTGGCTGCGGGAAAAATAGGCGATTCTATAGTCTTGGACTTGACAAAAGATGAGGAGGATCTGCACGATGAAGGCGCCACAGATGTACCGCTCGGGTTCCTGCCTTCAAAGAACGAGGTGGTGCTGCTTCAGCTCGATGGGAAGGTCAGCCGGGAAGATCTCAAGAAGATACTGATGATCGGTAAAGTAGGCGCCGACAAGATCTATCAAATAGAAAAAGAGGCGCTGAAAAGGAGGTTTTCGAATGGAAGTAAAAGTTAGAGGGATATACTCCACAGCTATAACTAAGCTGCTATTGGATGCGGGTGTGCATATAACGCAGTCGACCGATATCCTCAAGAATACTATGGGCATAGCTGACGAAGCAAAGCCAGATGTGATGATAGAAGACGTGGAGAGCAAGGAAGGAGTCTATGTATATGGAAGTAATCCTAGAGAAGTCATCGAAAAGATAAAGGATAGGCTTAAGGATAGCATATTCTCGGCGGAGGATATAGGCAGGATATACTGCGGGATCATAAAAGAGGCTGACCAGAAATCGAAGTCGATTATAATAACTCTTCCCGGGAACGAAGAGGGGGTCCTCGATATGAAAAGCTTTTGGGGTTATGTGAAAGCAGGATCCAAGATACTTGTGCAGTCGAAGGGTACGTACGACGGGAAAATAATGCTTTCGACCCAGTTAAGGCTGTTCGGTGAGCACATCATAATAATAAAGAACGGCTTCACGAAGATGAGCAGAGGGATACGTTCCAGCGAAGGCCGCGATAAGCTTTACGAACTGGCAAAGGACCTGGATTTGAAGGACTGGGGGGTTCTATGGGTGCAAGGGGCAGAAAACTGCGATGAAACCGAACTTAAAAACGAACTGTTATCTCTCATGCAGAAAGAGAAAGAGATAACGGAGAAATTTGAGGCGTGCTCTGAACCGGATATACTCTATTCCGGTATGGAAAAATACTTCGTAATGTTCAGCAAGGACGATAAGAGTGTGCTCGATGATATAAGGAAAGGTGTCATGCCGACCATACCGAAACATCATATCCTTAAGTCGGCTGGATACATGATACTCACCGACTTCGCAGAGAACATCGCGGGCAATAATTCCGAAGAGGACTTATCGAGGAAGATCTCGGAGACGCTCCTCAGGTATGGCCCTCTAAAAGAAAGGATTTATAGGTTATCTTTCACGAGACTGAACGGCACTTCCTACAAGATAGAGGGTATACTTCGGGATTTCAGTATCGAGAACGGTGATGTAAAGAGCATAACCGTTTCCAACAGGAGCAGTTGGGGAGAAAAGACATACGTCATAAACACCGACGATAACCATATAACCATAAAACGCGGGGAATCCGAAGAAAGGATACTTACACTAAAGCCAGAAATATTCCCCAAGTTCACGAAGATCATCACTTTCGATATCACGGCCAAGATCGAGAAGGACGGCATATCGGTCGCTAACAAGGACCGCATAGATAAGCTGGCACAGAAAGGAGCGATAAGCTCCGAATTGAAGGACAAGCTCGAGAAAGAGCTTGCGGAAATGAGCAAAATATGAGTTTGGAGAGCTACGAGTACGTAAAAGATATAGCCAAGAAATCGATAAGAACCGATGGCAGGAAACCTATGGATAGAAGACGCATCACTATAAAAAACGGTGTGATAAACCACTCCGACGGCTCTGCTTATGTGGAGTTTGGCGAGACGAAGGTAGTCGCAGGCGTCAAAGTCCTTCCAGGTGCGCCTTTTCCAGACAGGCCTGACGAAGGGGGATTGATAGTCAGTTTCGAGGCATCGGAGCTGGCATCGAAATACGAAAGCGATAGGATACTCTATTCCGTGGAGATCGGCAGAGTAACGGACAGAGGCATCAGGGAATCCAATCTTATAGATCTTAAGAAGTTCGTCGTAGAGCGTGGTGTGAAAGTTTTGTTCGTCTATATAGACATATTCACGATAAACAACGATGGCAATCTTTTCGACGCCGCGAACATGGCGGCTCTGAGCGCCCTCACAAATGCAAGGTTCAAAGTCGAAGGAAAAGAAGAGAGAGAGAAACTTCCTTTGAACTATGATAACCTAGCGATCAGCAGCACGTTCAGCAAGATAGGGGAGTCGATATTCTTCGATCCCAACGTAATGGAAGAAAACGCTGCCAATGCGAGGCTGACCATCGGGATAAGCGACAAGATAAACTCCATCCAAAAGGGAGGCATCGGTTTCTTCACGCCGGACGAGATAGATATGTGCGTAGGAGAGGCTTTCAGGCTCAAGCAGGAGATCAAGGATTTATTGATGAGCCGCATAAAAGAGTGATATGGAAACCTACAACAAATTTGAAAAGGCAAGACTTGTAGGGGCAAGAGCGTTGCAGCTGGCTTTGGGGGCACCGCCTTTGGTCAAGGTGAACAAGAAAACAGACAAATACATAGACATAGCAAAAAAAGAATTAGAAAAGGGTATGCTCCCGATAAACGTTAAAAGAGATTAAAGCGGATAAAATGGTATTTGACGCTCTTTCTGACAAACTTAAAGAAGGGATAAGAAAACTACTGAACTCGACCGGCAGCGAAAAGATAGAAGAGGTGATATCCGAGATAAAACAGGCCCTTCTAGAAGGCGATGTAGACAAACAGATAGTCGATAAATTCATCCAGAAAGTAAGGGACGACATTAAATCCAAAAAAGGCAAAGGCCTGGTCAGCAGGGAGAGAGTGATCGATATAATATACGACAACCTCGTCGCGATAGTCGGCAGCGGTCAGAACAAGAT
>CAZYMW010000093.1:0-2820 GCA_964648605.1 Candidatus Woesearchaeota archaeon
ACATAACAATAAAAAGATGCTTCATATAAATAAACCATAGGTGCCAGAGATATCGCATAAATACTTACCACGGTCCGAGGTGTAACTTTGCATTTCTTTTGCTGTCCCTCTCTGCATTAACTTTCTGTGATAGGATTATATATCAGCTTCGCCCAAATTAATCTTTTTAAATATGAGAAATGTGATAATTTGAGTCATATGAAAATCCCAAGATCAAGAAGAAGAGGAAAAAGCAGAGTGTTCAGGATGAACGACTTCAAAGCCATAGGCACCGCAAAAATAATCAGAAACGCACAAAGTATGAACGCCAAGATAATCAAATTGATGCACGACCCTTATAGAACAGCACCACTCATGCAGCTTAAATTTGATGACGGAGAGACAGCATTACTGCCAGCGTTTACAGGAGCTTATGTCGGGAAGATATTGTCCTACATGAAAAACGAAGGAACTTCCTTAGGTGATATAAAAAGACTTGGAGACACGCCTGCAGGAACAGAAGTCTACAACGTAGAATTAAAACCGAGAGATGGGGGAAAACTGGTAAGAGCGGGTGGCATGGGAGCAAAAATAATGGAGAATACCGGCGGGAAAGTCACGGTTTTACTTCCTAGCAATGCTATGGTTTTGCTGGATCCCGATTGCAGAGCCGTCGTTGGAAGAGTAGCCAACAGCGGCAGAACAGAGAAACCTTTTTATAAAGCAGGGAATAAGTATCATCTTATCAAAGCGAGGGGTAGATACTGGCCGATGAACGCCGCCGTGGCTATGAATGCTTACGAGCACAAGTTCGGCGGAAAAAGGAGAAGTACGCAGCATAAAGCCAAAAGCTCTTCGCGAATGGCGCCTCCGGGTGCAAAAGTGGGCAGTATAGCCCCCAGAAGAACCGGTGCAAAGTGATATGATGAACTACACTTACAGAGGAAAGACGATAGAACAGCTGAAGAGCATGTCAAGAGAAGAACTTGCAAAGATAGCTAACGCAGACGTGAGAAGGATATTCAAAAGAGGATTCTCTGAACAGGAGAAAACCTTCCTTTTGAACCTGGAAAAGAAGAAAAAAAGCAAGAAGGCAATAAGGACTCATATCAGGGAGATGCTCATACTTCCCGAATTCGTCGGCTTAACGATACACGTTCACAACGGCAAGGAATTCGTCCCTATCGAAATAAAACCAGAGATGCTCTTCCATAGGTTGGGGGAGTACTCACTTACGACCAAACAGGTAAAGCACGGTTTGCCAGGACTCAGAGCCACCCGTTCCAGCGGCTTCGTGCCCATAAAGTGAACAATATGCTAATACGGATATCAGCCAGCAGAGATGGTATGAGCGTATCGCTCAAGCACGTCCATGAGATAATGGAAGCAGTCAAGAGCAAGAACGTCGATGAAGCCTTGAAATACCTGCAAACTGTAGTGGAGAAGAAGAACTTCGTACCTTTCAAAAAATACCCAAGCAAGGGGCATAAACACGGTGTATCGGCCGGATTCCCGCAGAAATCGACAAAGATGGTCGTAGAATTGCTTGATGAATTGAAGGCGAATGCTAAAAATATCGGTGCAGAGACGGATAAATTAACGATTTCGAGCTACGACCTTGGAAAAGGAAGATATCCCAGGTATAGAGGAGGCGGGATCGTTCACAAAGGAAAAAGGACAAATCTGAGGGTTTTCGGTTCTGCTGAGAAGAAAGAGAAAGTGGAAGCCCCGAAAGAGGAGCACAAAGAACAGAATAAAACAGAGGCACCTCAAACGGGAAACGAGTCCGCAAAACAGGAAAAACAGCCCGAAGCAGCCGCCGAAAAACAAGTCGGGGAGAAGAAGGAAGATGTTGCCAAAGAAAATAGTTAGTTCAAAAGTCAGCGAAAGGAAGGCGAAAGAATACCTTCTAAAGATGTTCAACAGGTTCGCGATAACCGACATAAAAGTAGAAAAGACGCCTTTAGGGATGAGGATAGTAATAAAAACACCCAAGCCCGGGCTGATAGTAACAAGAGGTAACCAGCTGCTCAAAGAATCATCGGTTTATCTGGGGAAATATTTCAACCAGGAACCACCGCATATAGAAGTAGAGCAGACAGACGATCCCGAACTCAATCCAGAGGCGTTGGTAGATTCCATAGCTTTTAAGATAACGAAATACGGACCGCTGAAATATAAGGTAATAGCGCATCATGCGCTCGATGACATCATGAAAGCGGGAGCCAAAGGAGCCGAAATAGAAATCGGTGGCGTAATAAAAGAGAGGGCTGCCCACTTCAAGTTCAGGCCGAATGGGGGCGTCATGCCAAAAACAGGACAGATCGAACAATTCGGTGTGCTTAAAGCAAAGAAACAGCTTACATTGAAAAGAGGCTCTATAGGGATAAAAGTCACGGTAGTACTACCCAAACGGATGCCTGGAGAGGTGAATTTCAAAGATGGAAGAGAACCTGAAAGAACTGGAGATGGAGCTCCTGAAAATGAACATAAAGAAGACTCAGGGACTGCAAGCAGCTGATGCAGGCAAATACAGACACTTGAAAAAGAAAATAGCACAGTTAAAGAACGAGCTGAGGACGAAGGAGCTCAAGAGCAAGCGCTCCGCATAAACGCCGACCACAAGTTGAAAGTATAACTTCACTCTTTTTTGCCTTGCCACAGAAAACCTCTATGATTCGAGGAATAGAGGTTACGCAAGTTTCGTGTCCTTCGTACTGCATATCATTGACTTATGCGGCGGCCATATTTAGTTCGAAGAAGAAATCAAGCATGTCTATCATCAGCTTCTGGTTTTTGATAAACTTATAAATCTGCAGCATCTAATACTCTTATGTCACC
>CAZYMW010000094.1:0-2740 GCA_964648605.1 Candidatus Woesearchaeota archaeon
CTATTCCGAGCTTAGCAGGCCTTTTGGGGCTTCATACTGTAATCCTTAACCGACGTTATGCTATTATTCTCTCAACTGATAATTTCGACACAAAAAGTCGTTCGGAAAGTATCTATGCTTGTCTAAACAAAGCATACAAGTCATGCAAGCCGGAAAACTCGGACTTATGAAATGGTTCGTACACGTGCCTTCCTAACTCTCCCAACGATCTAAACAAAGTATACACCAAAGTATACATCTTAGAATTATAAGGTTTGTAGACTTCTCCATTAATTTGCTTTTCTACGAACCCGTAAGACGCAGCCTGCGAGTGCGGTCTAAAGCATTTACTCACGTCCGCGACGTACGAAGTACTATCCATCTCTACTTCTACCCACGCGTGATTTGGGAGATCTGGATCTCTCTTATCCAGTGGGCTTACTACGGTGCCCAACACAATCCTTGGATTTCTTCCGATAGATAGCTGTTCTAGCGTCTCATAAAAGAGTAGACTACGCTCTAGGCAGCGGCCCAGACGTTTATCTGCAAACTCGCTGAGTGGCACTATTTTGCCGAATGCTCTATCGCCAAGAGCTTTACTCTTGTTTATCGTCCGCTTGTTTCTAGGTATAGCAGAATTGAACGCCTGCATTGCTCTAGTCAGAGCATATACGCCGCTCTCTGTGCCTACTTCTTTCTTTATCTTTTGTATGACGGGCTCAAGAGCTTCGTTGAGGCCTGTGTCAATCTCTATTGCATACCTTTTAGATAGGTCGGATTCTAGGCTTTCTTCACCGCCTATAAACTCAACACAATGTCTAGGCGAGTACGCCAAAGATGGATTTAGTACAATATCGCCTTCCTTCGGTACAAAATAGGGATTGGCCATCACTTCTTTACGATTAAGCAATTCCTCTATCGTCAATTTTCGCCGATGGTCAGTATTCTGACCATATACAATGCGGTTGATTAGCCTGTTGTAATCGGTCTCGTAATTTTCTGAAAGGTGAGCCGGGGGTGGAACTCCGTGATTAGTTACGCACCTTGGGTTTTCATTCAAAAGTGCTTCGAGCTTTTCTCCATTTCTTCCATCCGGGTTAGATTTTGCATCCTTTCTCACACTACTCTTATCGTTTGCCATAATCATATTTTATCGTTTCGCAATGTGCATTCATATGTATCTAATTTAATACTACTATTTAATGACTGTAACCTATATAAATACTTTTTCGTGCGGGAGATTGATGCATGATTCGGTTGTAGAAAATCCTTCGGTTATTAAGCGGCTCGTATTCGCAATCTTATCCGGCTCGGTTACTTGTGAAGAATGGAACTGCGACAAAGCAGCGTAATGAAACGTAGGATTATACCGTCAGGCTGTAATCAGATAAGGTATTTATGCGCCAGCACCTATGTTATAGAATCTATTGAGAACCGTGAACAACGACTCTCAGTAGATATGAAAATGGAAGACAACGGAAAGCTTTTTGATGACGACAACGACGAAATCGTTGATATAGATATCACAGACATAATAGACAATTTTCTGGAGGAAGAATCACGTCCCAAGAAGATCGGAGTTTACTTCCCCAGCGAATCCGGCATGTGCATGCGCAGGAGCTATTATTCGTATGTACTGCCCAAACCAACAGATAGGACTGCACTTAGGATATTTGCACTCGGCAACAACCTGCACTCTTTCATAGCCGAAGCCTTGAAGGCTTCGGATATTTTCTCGCTTGTAGAGGAGGAGAAACCCTTGAAAATAAAGTATGAGGACAGCGATACCGTTTTTTACATATACGGAAGAATGGATGATTATGTCGTGACGAAGGACACGAAGAAAAAAATAATAATAGAAGCGAAATCGGTTAGCGACATCAACAAAGTCAATGAGCCCGAACCAAAACACATTATGCAGCTTATGCTTTACTTGGGTGCAGAGAAGGTGGATTATGGGCTTCTTGTATACGCTGATAAAAAGAATCTTAGTATAAGGCAGTTCAAAATAGATTACGACGATAAAACGTACAACAAAGTCATATCGAGGTTCAAAGATCTTGATTATCACCTAAAGAAAAACATCTTGCCTCCAGCAGAATACTATTTCGATCCAAAGAGAGTCTGGGAATGCAGGTATTGTCCGTATTTCAATGACTGCATGCAGGCTATAGCCAATGGCTTGTGAAGCGCTACAAAACACACACGAAGGCTCTTTGCTTTCTTGAAAATCCCAAAAACCCATTCAAATAGCCTCTAAGAAAAGTATTTATACTAGTTATTGTCTATTAATTAGTAGAAAATATGGCAAAGAAATCTGGTAAAAGGGGATATTTGGATAGACTGCTTGGAGTTGCTTCATCAGCTTACACAGCAACTGGATCGCTTTATAGAGCAGCTAGAAAGGACTACAATGCAACCAAAGCGAATAAAATTCGGTACACTAAGCTAGGTGATCAACTAAACTCTTTACAGACAAAATATGATGAGCTACTATCAAAATACAATTCGTTGATGGATAAACTTTCCACTTACAGCCCTCCAAATGCTCCACAACCACAGAATGGCAACAGTATCCCCCCCTCTAATACAACGGTTATCCAACCTAAGACAATGGGTGCGCTAGATCCCGGAAATCCGAGGTTGTCTCAATATGATAAAAGCCTTAATCGTGAAGAAGGTGAGGGAATAGGGGACATTTATGCCAATCAGATAAAAGCAAAGCTTCTTCAGGAGAGCGAAGGTCCGCAGGCAAAGGTGG
>CAZYMW010000095.1:0-2736 GCA_964648605.1 Candidatus Woesearchaeota archaeon
GCCAGCGATCCTTTCGAAAGAAGTTTCCATGTCATTTCTGTATGTCTACATTATAGTTGTTTTTAATGAAGGACATGGCGTCCTCCTTCGATATTCTGTGAGTGTTGCTTATATGCGATGCCATCCTTCTTTTTGATACACGGTAACCTCTTCGCTGCAATGTTACAGCGACAGATAAGCCTATTATACCAACGGTATAATCGTATTTAGCTCCAGGTATATGAACGTACTCGGAGACGCCAAAGGAAAAATTGCCTCCATCGTCAAAGTTGGATTCCTTCAACCTGTTGTCTACTCCTGCCAAGAGATTCTTCAATAGCTCTTCTGCTTTTGCTTTCCTGACAGTGGTCTTAACCCCTATCTCCAAGCCTGGACGGATATTCCATTCGGGTATCCTTCTTTTCGTAGTCGTATGAACGGATTTCGCACCCGATACCTGCTCTATAAGCTTGCTTATCTTTTCGAGCCTCGGTCCTGGCTCACCCACACCTACATTCATGGTGACTTTTTCTATCTTTATTTCACGCATTTTATTTTCCATATCCATCGGAAGTTTTACAACACAATGCAAGCTGCTGATGCTGCTATAAAGCTACCACCCTCGTTCCTCAATTCTACTGAATTCCCTGTGACTTTCGTTATCTTGCCTACGGACCCTGCATTTTTCCCCCTATAAACCATGACGTTCGCCCCTTGTTCGAAGGGCAGCACTTTTTCTATCTTGTTGGTAGACACGTTCAAAAGCAGGGTATCGTGCGTTTGTATGCTGCCCTCACTAAGGATGTTGCGCCCATCGTTCAGCCTCAGAACCGTTTTTCCGCCTTTCGCTTTTCCTTTCGACATGACTTTCAGTCTTTTTATATTGCCTTCAGACTGATCATCCAACACGGTTACTTTTCCTTTTTCATTGAACGAGACTATGTATTTGTGTCCTTTTATATCCAGAAGATCGCCGAAACCTACGTTATATTTGAGTTCTGTGACTTTTTTCCCATCTATCCTGACGCTGCCTTGGCTTATAAGATACTTCGATTCTTTGATGTTGCTGCAGATTTTCATTATGTCTCTTAAGAGGCCGCCGACTGCTATGCTTTCCGATTTCCTATGTTTTCCAGGTAGTTCCTTTATGTAGTATTTGTATTTTTTTCTTGGTATGACCACAGCAGCGGTCACGACGCTTCTTTTGAAATGCTTGGATTCACCGTGTCTTGCCATAACTACCCACCTTAGCCGATCTTTTTGCATCTGTTAGATTGAGCTCTTTGATCATGAGCGCAGAAGGACGGATTTTAAAGGCGACTTTGTTGCCCTTTTTGGTCATAGCCTTCATCCCTTCCACTGTGACTTTCAGCTGCTTGGTGTATACTTTGTCTATCTTCCCTTCCTGTCCTTTGAACTTGCCTCTCATCACAAAAACCAAGTCTCCTTTTCTTACACGAACGTTCCTCGTCTTGTATGCGGCTCTAAGCTCTTTTGACAAGTGGACTGATAGCATCTTCTTCTTTATGTTGAGGGGCGCGTTTCTCCTGTATTTTCTCTGCTTCCTCGGACTTTTGCTCGCCACCCACGATCTACTAAAATCTGTCATACAACCTTCGAGGATATCTTTGTTATATGAGGGAATCTTATGGATATCTCCTTTGAAAGCGGGCCTCTCAATATCGTACCTTGCGGCTCGTACTTGTCTATGTCCTTGACCAATACACACGCATTATCCTCGAACGCCAGTCTTGTGCCATCGAGCCTTCTGAAGGCTTTTTTCTGCCTGATTATGACCGCAGGAAATTTTTTGTGCACTGTATCGGGGGATCCTCTCTTAACGACCACAAAAACCGTGTCTCCGATCCCGCATTTAGGCTGCCTATCCTTTACACCGTGATAACCTCTTACGTTGACTACTTTGGCTATCTTTGCACCTGAATTGTCAGCCACGGTTATAAAACTTCCCACATTTATCGATTTGCTTATCTTAGCCCTGATGGGTTTGAGACCTCCTCCTTTCCTTCCCGTTCCCATGCTAGTATTTCCTCACCACAACGAACCTTTTCCACCTGCTTATTGGTCTAGTTTCATAGATTACCACTTTATCACCCTGTTTAGCGTTTATGCATTCCGGGTTGTGGGCCAGTACTTTCGTCCTATTTTTTAGGAACCTGTCGTATTTCTCAAGTTTTCTGTATCTTGTCCACGAAACAGAAACTGTCTTGTTCGCTTTCGCCGAAATGACACTGCCTTCGAACCGCCTACCGTGCAAGCGAAGCGACCCATGATACGGACAGTTCGTGTCGGTGCAGGCCGTTTCAGGCTTCACTAGATCGTTATACTGCATATTCCCATGGCCTCATTTTAATTTTATCTCCTCTTACTTTTACCTCCTTGCCGTATTTACTATATAAAATGAATCTTTTTCCTTTCTTCATTATTCTAAGCAGCCTTCCGTCTATGTCCATAAGCAAGGTGTTCTTCGTCTCGTCGACGACTTTTCCTTTTATCCCCATATCCTTTATATACACTTCGTCACCGATTAGCATTTGATATTTAAGAAGACTGCGGTTTAAAAATGTTCTTTTTATGACACGCAGCGGATTTCGGTTTCAAAAAGACGGGAAGCAGTGTCGCGCTGCGGCCGGATAGCTCGTGGATTTGTGCGGCGACCCATGGATGGAAGACAAAGGGAATAGAACGACGCCTCTGACTCGATCCTGCAGAAATCGGCTACTGTGCAAGCTTCAGATC
>CAZYMW010000096.1:0-2724 GCA_964648605.1 Candidatus Woesearchaeota archaeon
TTTGTCTTTCTCAAGCTTAAACAGCGTGTTCTCTAGAGTCTCTTTTTCTTCTTCGTTGTTCACCTCTATCTCATAGGCAGTCCTGAAAGGGGCGTGTTTTGAGGCATAGGAATCTGATGGAATAAGCTTTTTTATCCGTTCGTGCTTGTACAACTGTTCATCGAAATCGCTATCCGCTTCATTTACTATGTCTTCAAGAAGACGTTTTATCTTCTTTGGCGGGAGAGTCATAATGCTGACTTTTGGAGTGTAAGTCATCACGTTCCCCTTCAGTTTTGCTTTGTAAAGTTCTTTGATTTGCATATTTTACACCTTCTTTTCAGTATTATTCATGGTGCTGTGAGGTTAAATAATCTTGCCACAACGAACATCACATAATCGATAGGAAAAATTATAAATAGGAGCAAAAGTATTTACTCAGAATGGATATCTTCAAAAGCTATGACATAAGAGGGCTATACCCACAAGAACTGAATGAAAACAATGCGCTTAGGATAGGACGCGCAATGGGCACGCTCGTCAAAAATAAGCCTATTCTGGTAAACTATGACAACAGAACGGGCAGCATAGAGATAAAGCAGAATTTCGTTTCCGGTCTTCTGCTAAGTGGTGCAACGGTTTATGAATTAGGGATGGGTCCGGTCACTGTAGCTGCTTTTGCTTCCTTCATGGAGAATGCTTTTGGAGTGTGTATAAGTGCTTCTCATAATCCAAAGGAATACACAGGTGTGCTTACATACAAAAACGGCGTTACACTCACACCAGAACCGATAAAGAAGATATACGAATCGGGCAGATTTAGAAACCGCTATGGAAAGCCCATACCTTTCAGCTATGATGAAAAGTATATAAATTACATAACAAAAGGCATCGAAAAACTCGGTATCAAAGTCGGCATAGATTCCATGGGAGGAGCTACTACATACATAGCACCTTTCGTTTTCAATAAAGTAGGCGCAAAGGTCGATTCCCTAAGACAAACACCTTCTTCCGATTTCTACGGGAAAACCCCCGAACCGTTAAAAGAGAATGCGAAAGAGATCGGCAGACTCGTAAAGAAACATCGACTGGACTTTGGCATACAGCTAGATGCAGATGGAGATAGAAGTCTTATTATAGATGAAACTGGCAAAGCCTTAGACCCCATGGTTACGGCTATGATATTGATAAAACATCTGAAACTAAAAAGAACAGCTGCAACGATAGCGTGCTCCGGCCGCCTTGAAAACTACACCAAAATCAAGTATACGAAAACCGGCAGACCTAACGTAGAGGCGGAATTAAGAACAGGGAAGTACGACTTTGGAGTCGAGACGGCGTCACATTTCTATTTCGGTAGATATTATCCTTTCTCCGACGGTATACTTACGGGGCTGATGATCGCTAAAATAATAAAAAACAGCGGCAAAAGCTTAAGCCGTTTGGCGGCGGAATTCCCGGACATATATTATGTAAACAGGTCGCTTAAATTCGACAGCGCAGATGCGATAAGCAGAAAGATGGAAGACATAACAAAAAACCTAAAACAATACAAAAAACAGATAAAAATAGATGGCATCAAGATACCCTTCGATGACGGCTTCATGCTGTTCAGACCCTCAAACACGGAGCCGCTTATAAGAGTGTACTATGAAGGGATGGATAAGAAAGCTCTTGAAAGGATAGGAAAAGCGGTTGATGCGGTGATAAAATAGATGGAAAACGATGACTGGCTCATTTCAATGATAAAAGACGGTGCTGGGCTGAGTGCAGAAACTATTAAATCGCTCGTCAAAAAGAAGCTAAACGAATTTCCGTCTTTGACGGAGAACGCAGCGCTGAAAATGATAGCGACAGAAAAGGGAGTGGTTCCTATAAAGGATAAATTCAAGATATCTGACATAAACGAAGACATAAAGCATCTTAATCTAGTAGCTTCTATACAGCGGAAGTTCGACCCTCGCGGGATAATGATAAAAGGATCACCATCCACGATAGCCAATATAGCCCTTAAAGACGACACTGGTGTTATAAATGCCGTAATCTGGGACAAGAAAAAGATAGACCAGATACAAAAAGAAGCCTCTGTTGGTGATACTATTTCCATCGCGAATGCCTACGTAAGGAAGAGCCTAGACGGTAAACACTATGAAATACATCTCGGGACGAGCAGCGCGATAAAGATAACTCCTGCAGACGCATCCAAAGAAATAAAAGACCTGGAGAAATTAGAGAAGATAAAGGATATCACAGACATCCAAAGAAAATACACTGTTAGAGGCTTTCTTGTTAGAATATTTACCAACAACATATTGCTTCTCAGATGCACTATCTGCAAAAAAAGAGTCGTAAATGTATGCGAAGAGCACGGCAGTGAGTCGCTTTCCAAGACGCTGATGCTGTCTGGGATACTCGATGATGGAATGTCCAGCATACGAGTGTCTTTTTTTGACAGAGCTGCGGATAAGCTTCTAGCACTATCAAAAGCCGAAAATCTCGATGATAAAATAAATGACTTGTCCTTTGGATTGTACGAGATCAGTGTAACTGGCATGCCTAACAAGTTCAACGATGCGATATCACTCAATGCAAAGGATGTAAGACGAGCAGATTACTCATTAAATTGATAGATCTTAGAATACTCTCGATAAACGGTACTATCTTATAATTCGGCAACGAAAATAGGTTTATACTCTCTCTTTTAATCGTCCTTCGTAAGGTAAAGTTTTTATCAATCTTTACCCT
>CAZYMW010000097.1:0-2687 GCA_964648605.1 Candidatus Woesearchaeota archaeon
TGGCACAGCACCAGATTCCATCGAAACTGCCTTTTTTAAATCTAAGCGATTCCATATCCATCTTTACGAATCTTGCTCTTGGTGCGTTTTCTCTAGCTAATCTAAGCATGCTTCGCGATGCATCTATACCCACTACGCTTAGACCTCTCTCCGAAAAATACTTTGAATCTCTTCCAAAACCACAGCCGCTGTCGAGTATCCTTTTGCCACGCAGATTCTCCAAAAATTCTTTGTACTCGTTCTTCCAGAAATCTGCAGTATTGTGCTTGCTCTTGTAAAGGCCGGCTATCCTGTCATAAGTCGATATAGTGACCTTGTCCGCCATCTTAAAACTCACTTCCCGTTCAGGACTTCCTTGTATATTTTAATCATCCGCTTTGCCACGTAATCCGAACTGCATTTTTTAACGTCGTTGTACGCTTTTTCCACATCCACACCTCTCCATTCCTGATTCTCGAGCATCTTCGCCAGGTCTTCTTCATGACTAAACTGAAGAGTATGTCGCTTTACTATGTCGGTGATGTGACCCTTTTTGTAAGTTATGACTGGAACCTTGCACTTTTTAGCCTCCATTATGGGCATCCCAAACCCCTCCCAAGTGGACGGGAAAACAAATACGTCGAACGAATTGAATATGCTTGGCAACTTCCTGGTCGAAACGAAGCCTTTGTATTTTATCCGCTTATCGTCGTCTATTCTAAACGGGGGAGGCTGCCCGTAAAGTCTAAGTTCCAAGTTTTTGGATTTTGTCATCTTAAACGCTTTTATGAGCGATCCGACGTTCTTATTCGGCATGTAACTGCTGATGTGGCCTATTATTATCTTACTGTGCTCTTTCTTTGGGATCGGCTCGAATTCGTCGCTTATTATGGGATACACGATCGGACACATCTTTTGGGGTATGTGGAACTTCCTTACTATCTCATCACGCGTTTTTTCACTAACACACACGATTCTTTTCGTGCTTTTCATCATAGATTTTACGCCGTACCACCTAAGAGCTGATGCAAACGGCCACGTGATGAACGGAACGAACATGCGCAAGGAAGTTCGTGGATCCGTGTACTGGTTAAGCATCTTCCAAGAATCGTAATTCCTGTTCAAAAAATCCAGATCGTGCACAGTAACTATGTACTTGTCTTTATGGAATCTTGCGAAAAAAAGAGCGTCTTTCACCACGAAACCGGGGTCGAGATAATGCGATAAGTCTGGGTTCTTTATTTTTTCATTCGGTTTCTTTTTATAAAGATCTTTGGGTGTATTTGTCAAGTTTCCGTTAGCCAGAGAGACGCCATAGAATTTTGCATCCGACTTCTTAGCTTTCAGTGATTTGAGGAGTCTTACACCGTATTCGACGATCCCGACACCGGTGTGCTCATTGAAGCTCATCGACACTAGCCTTACACCAAAATGTTGTCCCATCCCAATTATTTTAAGCTATAACTTATTTAAATAATAACGCTATTCCTGCAAAAATCCGTTTACACTAACGTTTCACGCCGCGGAGCTTCATATTTATGTGTGGGAATCTCATCTTCATATAAAACATTGATGGGTATGCCGCTAAGAATACGCAGAACGTATTGAAGAATCTGAAAAGTATGGTGGCTGTTATAGCGATTACTCCTGGCGTTCCGAATATAAGAAGGATAGCGACCATGCTCGTATCCGTCACTCCGATACCTGCCGGAAGAAAAGAGATCCCTCCGAGTATATTCCCTACGGCGATAGCCACACCAAATATAAATATAGCACCTACAAGTTGTACAGGTTGATTAAGTGCCAACAGGACGAAGAAAAGAAGAAGCGCTTCGAAGAATAAGGATGGAAGAAAAAGAGCGGTCTCGATTATTATATCCTTTTGGGAAAGGAAGGCGTTGTGTTTGCTAAGGTTCTTTATATTGCTGAGTATCGGCCTGAATATGTGGTGTTTCTTCGGCTTGAAAAGTTTATTGATTATCTTTACCAGTGCATTTTGAAATATCTTTTCTGTGCTTTTGATGCCTAACAACGAAGCGTAGAGGTAAGTTACGGCAAAGAGCGCGATAAGATAAGTTATATATTTGGATAAAAATATTGCTGATATTATGGTCAGCAAAAGCAGTGCTAAACCGGCTGTGGCTCCTAACGAGAGTATTATAGCGAGCGAGGCGTCGTTCGCATTCTTCCTAAATCTGGACAAATAATTGAGGGGCAGGAACTGCCCTAGGCTGGAGGGGATTATACCCATCCCAAAAAATGCGTACATCAGTGCAAAACTCTGTACGAATGGCATCTTCAGCTTAAGCTGCTTCATTATGTATACCCATGGGAAGAATTTCAAAGCGGTATAAACGAAAAATGTACCGGCTGCAAACAGAAGATAAATCGGTTTCAAAGAGGAAAAATCTTTAAAAGTGCCGTTTAAATCGTATACGCTTATTAATATGGCTATGGCTACTACACCAATTATAAGTACCAGCGTCTCGGACGAAATCCTATGCATTTTCAGTCCCTCTGAAAGCGGCAATCAAATGCCGTTTCCTTCGGCCTTTCCTGCTCCTTTGTAGGATAGATTCTGTATCTAAATGCTCGCATCATAGTTTATTAATATCCCCTAAGATTAAATTTGTTACCACTTTCGGAAGTACTGATACCAAACCTTTTAAGTATCTCCGAGGCGACGGCACACTGATTTTTAGAATAAT
>CAZYMW010000098.1:0-2635 GCA_964648605.1 Candidatus Woesearchaeota archaeon
ATACTGTACAGTTGGTCGTATTATAGACCGACTGAAAGGCGACGACTGCGGATTGAACGGAGGATAAAGATCCGGAAACGGAGGGATAAGCCGAAAAGACGGCAACGAACGCTATGACGAAGAAAACCATGGATATCGGCAAAATGAACGCTACGTCCTTCTTCTGGAGGAACATCGATACAAGGACCATGGCGAAAGAAAGGGAAACGACAGCCCACCTAAAAGTATCAAGACCGCCGACCATCAATCCGCTTGCGCTGTAATATATGTAAATGCCTATGATGAACGCGACGCCCAGCATAGCGACATCATAATAATCTTTCTTTATTTTCCCGATAGTGAAGCTTCTACGGGTCAAAAAGAAGAAAAGCAGGAAAGCTGCCGGCAAAGCTAACGACAAAAGCCCTGTGTAAACAAAGTATGGAAGATGCCCTGCTTCTATGCCGAAATTGAGATATGATAGAGCGAACGTATACAGGATATTCCCGTAGCTGACTGCATTGTAAGCGAAAAATGGCAGCAGTGCGAGCAGAAACACACCTATGTTCCCGAAGAACGCTCTGATATTCCTCCAAATTTTTCCTCCTGCGAATATAAACAGAAACAACACGGCAAAGTAAAGTGCGTAGTATTTCGAAACGAAGGCGAGAGCTAAGAACAGACCGGCTAGATAGCTTTTATTTTTAATTTCAACGATCATCAGCAGGATAAAAGAGATTACAAATATCTCGGAACCGTTCATAGCTCCATAAATCAGGAAAAACGGATTCAGGAACAAAGCAAAAAGTATCACACGGTCTATTGAAAACGCCGTAGAAAAACGCGTAAGAGCTGCAGCGAGTATGACGACGCCGATCGCCAGGAGTCCATAAACTGCGTACGCACCGAAGGCGAACGACAGGATCCCCGTCACAAAACTCTCAAACAACGCTCTCTCGGGTTCGAAGTAAAAACCGTTGTGGAAAAGGTAATTCGCATTGAGTATGCGCGTCAGCATGTCCCAGTTTTTAAGAAGATCGAACTGAACCCAGAACAAAACCACTGAAACTACGATGTAACCTATAAGAAGATAAAACCTGTTCTTGAAGGCAAAATCAAATATTTTATCCGCGTATTTTTTCAACTTATCCTTTCTCTGTTTTATTCTATGCATGTTTATCTACCTTCATAAACGAGATAAGCTCCGCTTTTGGGTTTCCAGATATAAGTTTCTGACAGTCCGTATTTTACAATGAACGCGGCTATTATCCCGAAAAGATTGGCGAGAAGATAAAAAATAAAATAAGATAGTGCGACCGCTACCACGAAGTTCGTGATTGCGGTTATTATGAAACTTATCGCCATGAACTTTATAAATGCTGGTAATACGTGCGATCTAGACCTGAAAGTTATGTAATTATTGGCTAAGAAATTTACTACGGTAGAAATCGTTATGGCCAGGAGAAGATCGAGAGACAAAGCCATTCTGCCGTAAAAAAGCGCGGCCAGTCCTTCGTTTAAAGGCACGCCGATGGCACCTATGAGAAGAAACAAGAACAAACGGTTACCGTTGAGGTGAGTTATCTCTTTTAGGTAATCGACGAAATAGAACCTGGATATTTTTGAACTCCCGGCCTTCCTTGCGCCGTATTTGTAATTTATCTGGTGCAGTTTAGAGCCTGCTTTTACTGCAGATAACATCGCTAGCATCAGCTTGCCATACGGTTCGACAGTAAGATCTTTCAGCTTGCTTGCATCCAAGCTGGACTTTTTTACACCGAAAAAGCATGACATCGGATCGTCCAAAACTTTTGTATCCGGCAGCATAACGTATGCGGCTCTTTTTCCGATTTCTGACACGATGCCTCTTATGCGTTCCCTTTTTCCCGTCTTGACACCGACCACAATGTCCGCTTCATCGAGAGCTTTAAAAAATGAGGGGAGCTTTGCAGGATCGTGTTCGAAATCCGCATCCATAAAGACCACATAAGCGTCTTTTTCTGCTATGGATAAAAACCCTTCAAGACTTGCCGAAGCCATGCCACGCTTGTTTTTTCTGGTTATAAGTTTTACGTTTCTGAATTTTTTACATATCTTTCCTGTACCATCCTTCGAATCATCATCAACGATTATTACACTGTAATTTTTGAGCAGCGGCAGTAGTCTTCGCAGATTTTGCCCTTCTTTGTAGGTTGGTATGACTACGTATTTCTTTGGCATGGACATGAAACTTAATCACAACAGCAATAAATAAATACGGTTAAGGGACGGACGCCAGGGGCAGGATTCGAACCTACGCATCCTTTCGGAAACTCGCTCTCGAGGCGAGCACGTTAACCGCTCCGTCACCCTGGCATATGCGGCCAGCGGGATTCGAACCCGCGTTATCGGCTTGGAAGGCCGAAGTTATACCGCTAGACTATAGCCGCCCATAAAAGGTATTGGATGCAGCGTGTATTAATGCTTTAGATTAAAAAAACCTTTCTGACGCATCAAGAACTTTTATTGACAACTTATGCCTGAACGAGTTGTGGATAAAAACACAGCGGCGTTAGAAGAATCCGGTTTAAATCGTAATGCGAAATGCTGCAGGACGAACGGTCGAGGCTTGGTTTTAAAAGAGGCAACGTTTCTATACAGCAGAACAAGCAGTAAA
>CAZYMW010000099.1:0-2619 GCA_964648605.1 Candidatus Woesearchaeota archaeon
CATCGAAAAGATGTAAACTCGCTGTAGAGCAGCTGTTGAGGTTTCTGTTTTCGCTCAGTTTATACTTATTTCGCTTGGTGTGGATAACAAGTTTGGCTGGCACTAAACATCGATAGATAATACACGATAAACTGGCAAACAGAATAACTTATATTTACTGGATAAGTTATTGTAGTATGGATCTTGCACATAAGTTAGCCGAATATTCTTACGGACTTGATTATTCCGACCTATCGGACAATGTGATACACGAAACAAAGAGGAGGCTGATAGACACTCTCGGCTGCGGAATAAATACTTTAAAGGTCGATTCTGTTAAAGCAGTCAGGAAACTATCTTCATGGCAACCACGGAACGGGCCTGTATCCACACTTATTGGAACAAATATCAAGTGTCCACCGGACTATGCAGCTTTCAGCAATGGCTATGCGATGAGGTATCTGGATTGGAATGACACGTATCTGTCAAAAGAACCTGCTCATCCTAGTGATAACATAGCGGGTGTTTTATCTGCAGCTGAAGCTTTCATAAAAAGTGGCAGAGATGTAATACTTTCTACGGTAATAGGTTATGAGATCCAGTGCAGACTCTGCGACATAGTCAGCCTAAGAAGCGAAGGGTGGGATCATGTAAATTATCTTTTGATCTCGAACGCACTAGCTGCTTCAAAGCTGATGAGCCTGTCCGTTGAAAAATCTGCCCAGTCTGTTAATATAGTTCTTAACAACCTGTCTACAAGGCAGAACAGAGTGGGAGAGCTGTCGAACTGGAAAGCCGCTGCTGCAGCAAACGCGGTGAGAAACGCGGTTTTTTCGGCTATGCTGGCGGGTATCGGCTTTACAGGGCCTTCAGAGATGATAGAGGGCAAATGGGGCTTCCAAAACCAAGTGTCCGGCCGCTTCGATATAGATACTTCAATCTTTGGAAAAGATGGAACGGAGTTCATGATCGAAAAAAGTTATATGAAGAAAAACGATGGGGAGATACATTCACAGAGCGCGATAGATGCCGCACTGAAGCTCAGGAAGAAAATAAAGAGCATAAACGACATAAAAGAGATGGTGATAGAAACACAGGAAGCAGGATTCACCATAATAGGCGACAGAGAAAAGGAACCACAAAAGTGGGAGCCTAAAACCAAGGAAACGGCGGATCACAGCCTGGCTTATATTGCCACAGTTGCGCTTATGGATGGCGAAGTCACTGAGAAACAGTTCACTCCAAAACGATTCAGGGATAAAAGAACGTTGGAGTTCCTTAAAAAAGTGAAGGTGGTCGAAGACGAGGAGTTTACCGATGCTTATCCTTTTAGGGGAATAGCAAATAGGATAATAATAAAACTGCAGAATGGAAAAACGCTGTCCGAGGAGGCGTATTTCCCCCGTGGGCATCCAAAAAACCCCATGAGCGATGAAGAGGTGGAAAACAAGTTCATGCACCTCGCATCCCGAAATATGGACAGAAAGAAAGCAAGGGAAGTATTAAATTATATCTGGAAGATTGATGAAGAAAAGAGGATCTCGAGCCTCTTAAAACTGATTTCTGCCGAGTAGATCGCTTACTTGTAGGCTATAGTTTTTCCTTTCCAGATGTCTCTGTCACCCCATAAGCCGTATTTCCACGCCGTGAACTCGACTATCTGTGAGTGATCTATGAACAGGTTGACATCCCTGCTTACGTTCTTCAGATACCACTTGAAAACTTCTGGATCGGAAGATTCGAACATCAGTTTCTCGTATCCGAATTCGTCCAGCAGCCTCTTTATAACGTCTTTTCTCCATTTATCGGGAGGAAGATCCTCTGTTATGCCCTCCGATTCGACCATTATGAGTTCTGCTCCGGCATCTAGATACGCTCTTGTTTCTTTTATGAAGTCTTCGATATCCCTATATTTTATCTTTTCCTCGTAGCCGCTGATATGCGTTCCTCCTCCTGCACCTATCATTAATGAGACCTCTGGCTTTGGTTTCATGCCCATGCTGCTTATCTTCTTCACTATAGCGACCTTGTCTTCTAGCGGTATCTTCATTACTTCCGGAGCCATACCGCTCGATACTTCTACTACATCGAATCCTATGTCCTTGCAGGTGCTTATGTATCTATCGACGGCTTCTTTGCCATCGACCAAAACCCTCTCTATCCATCCTCCTGTGTCCACGAAGACGCCGTGGTCATGACATGTTTTAACGTACTCTCTCAGTTTATTTTCTTCGAGCAGACTGAACGATCCCCCTGCAAACTTCAGTCCGTCTATATATTCTCCCCAATCATCGAGCAGATTCTTTAAGTATCCTAAAGTAACGGACGAGTAATACGGCCCCCTAATCTCTATTACGCCACTGTGCCTAGGCTTTGCAACGGGTTTTCTTGTGGTTACAAAATCAAATGGTTTTTGCTTAGAAAGTTTATTTTCCATAAGTAGCTCCAAAGTGCGGATTTTAGACAATCCGCTTACTTCCCTCCTCGTTTTCCTGCCCCTCCACAAAGTAAATTCTATATTTGAATGCTATCATAATAGGTTATTAGTCCAATCTCTTATTTAAATTCATTACCACTTTCGGAAGCGTGTAAATACAGTATTTTCTTAATTTTCTTTTAATCGATCCCTTTTTTAGCGTT
>CAZYMW010000100.1:0-2534 GCA_964648605.1 Candidatus Woesearchaeota archaeon
GCATCGATGGCTTTGCTCATCGATGCCATGGCTGCTTTCTGGCTAAGACTACGCTCTTTAAGCCAGTACACGGTATCAGATTCCAGCTTTATATCGGCTTTTAACTTGTCGATCTGAGGTTTTAGATCCGAAAACTGGAACGTCATCTCTTTATATTCTGATTCCAGCTTCGCTTTTTGCGCGTTTATTTCGCTGAGTCTTGACTGCAGTTCTGCGCTCTTCGGATAATCGACAAGGGCTAATTTGTATTCGTATATCCTCTGATTGAGCTCGCTCAGGTTTTTCTCCGCTACTTCCTTGTCGCTTACAAGCTTCTCGGCTTCCAAAGCAGCCTCGACTAACTCGTGTCTTTTGCTTTCCAGCTCCTCCAGTTCGCTTCTCCAGGAGTCTATATTTAATCCCTCCTTTTCGGATTCCTCGGATGCCTCTTTTATCGATTTCCGCACACCCGCTAAGGCATCCTCGAGCCTCTCGAGCTGCTCTTTGTCGGTATCCAGCACGGAGCGGAGCTTTGAAAGTTCTATATCGAGCTCCTTTGATTTTATTTCCGATTCTGAAATCTCTTTTTCCCCTTCCGATTCCGCGCGGGTGTTTATCTCGTTCACTTCCTCTCGTGCATCGGCTATCTGTTTCTTCACCGAGTCCTTTTCAGCGGATAGGCCTTTAAGCCTCGCATCCGCCTGCGAAGCTTCCTTTTCGACAGCGTTCAGGGAGACGGTAGCTGCGTTCCTTCGCATAAGGGATCTTTTTGCAGCCATCAGGACCTGCTCGTTCTTAAGATCGTTTAACTCCTGCGCCCGTTTCTTTTCGTTTTCGAGCTTGCCCATCAGTTTCTTTTTCTCGTTCAGCACCGCCTCTATTTTCGAAGTATTATCTTCGACTTTCTTCATCTCGTTCATTGATTTTGCTTTTTTCTCCTCGAAAACGCTTATGCCGGAGATATCGTTTATTATCGATAGTTTTTCCTCCGATGATGAATTTGTTATCCTCTCTATCTTGCCCTGGGGTATGATATTGAAGCTGTCCTGCTTCACTTTTATTATCGACAATATGTTCATTATCTCTTCCTTTGTGGATGCTTTGCCGTTTATCCTAAAAATGCTTTTTCCGCTTTTGTCGACCTTCCTGCTTATCGATACCTCTTTCTCTTCGAAGTTTGCGAAGGTTTTGTCGGAATTATCGAGAACTATGTTTACCTTCGTGTATTCGGCGGGATTATGGGTCTTCCCGCCGTTGAATATGAGGTCGGTGAAGACCTCGCTTCGCATCTCTTTCTTCGATGAACCTCCCAGAACGAACAGAAGGGCATCGACTATGTTGCTTTTTCCCGAACCGTTCGCTCCAGCGATTATGTTGAAGCCTTTTATGAACGTGAATTTGACGTGTCCTAAAAAGGACTTGAAATTATCCAGATCTATCTCTTTAATGTAAGTCATCAGCACTCCCGAGGATGACGTTCGGCGATTCCTTAAGTTGTCTGTTCAGGTTTTTTTCACACTTCTCTACAGGATAGATTCTGTATTCGAACGTTCTCATAATATGTTACTATGTTTACGGTTTAAATCCATTGCCATTTCTGAGAGCGGCAATAACGATGCTGAGTTTTAAGGCTTTCGCTATAAAAATTGTTCCACGGCATTAAAAAGCTTTTGCTTGCGTTTCAGATCGTGTGGACCATCGCAAGTTTTTTGACTTTTTCTGGGAGATATTTGCCCTTTATGTGCAGAACTATCTCGTTACTCGGGTGGGTCTCCTCCTCGTTCTCTGTGAAGACGAATATCTCGTTGCCGTCGACTATTACGAACCTGCCTATATCCAAATTCGTTTTATTGAGCTTGCCTATCTGCTTTATCTCGGCAGCCATAGCCTCTGAAACGTCCTTTACTGGTGCATAAAGGTGGATAGAAATGTTGTTCGCTTTCGCCTGCCTAAGAGCTCTGCTTAAGGCTTTTATTTTTGATTCTAACCCGTTGGCCGAACTTATGACTACTATCTCGTTCTTTGCCTCTTTTATGCTCTTTTTAATCCTGAAATACGCTGCTTCCGATCCTTGGTATGAGGTCGCCACTTTGCTTTCCTCTACGAATTTTATACCGTGATCGTAAAGGTTCTGAAGGTCGTTCATTACGGCACTGTCTTTCAATTTGCTTAGCTTCTCGATTTTCTTATCCAGATCCTCCCTTGATTTTTCTTCTAACTTAGCTATAAGATCGGAAGGAGACACGGCTCTGTAACTTATGGGTTTCCCGAGATTCCTTATCACAAATCCGCCGTTCTCTAATGACACCAGTATGTCGTACGATCGTGATTTTGGTATATTAGCTATGTCGCTCAGCTTTCCAGACGTCGATTTACCCTGCGACAAAAGAGCGAGCCACATCTTCGCTTCGTAGAGATTCAACCCGAAAAGTCTCCTTACTTTGTTTATATAATCCTCTCCAAAAGATAATGCCATATCATGCCTCCATTAAATTCACTACGATTTGTATAGAATTTTTTAGTATATAAACGTTTCGAAAAGCGGTAAGCGTGTG
>CAZYMW010000101.1:0-2506 GCA_964648605.1 Candidatus Woesearchaeota archaeon
CGACAAGAAAATTCTTTGAGGTTTATCCACATCCTTCGATGGTAGTTCTGTTCGGCCTAAAAAGGATACTGCGATATAAAGCAAAACCAGATCGTGATTATTCTTTTAGGTATGGAGAGTTCAAGAAATACCAAAAGCTGCTTTCCGGACTATCAAAAGCGTCCCCTGGACTTTCCATTCCGACCGACATAGCTAAGAGAGACGTAAGAAAACTTGTTGGCAGGAGATTGAAGGACTACGAGGACATCTTGGATGGGATTTTCTGCGCATACACTGCATACTACTGCTGGGCCAATCCTGAGAGATGTGCAGTTCTTGGCGATATGGAACGTGGATATATATTGACGCCCGTATTCGATCACATATTGAGATAGGTGATGCAGGGACAGATGATTTTTGACAAAGCGGCTTTAGTTTCTTATTTACAAACGAAGCCACGCAAGTTTTATCCTTTAAGATGTAGAATCTTTTATAAACATTATACCTGAGCTTATCATGGAAATGGACGAACTTCCTTTTAGGGTTAAAAAAGGGTTGCCGATCGGCTTCTTCGACGAATACACAGCGATAGGTGACCTTCACATTGGATTTGAGGAGGAGATGAATTCCAGCGGCTACAACATACAAAGCAAAACGGAGGAGCTGACAAGGAAGGTGCTCGATATAAACAGCAGGAAACTCATACTGCTCGGCGATATCCGTTATAATTTCACGAGGATAGCCCCATCGGAAGGTGGCGTGCTGATGCGTGTCCTATCCGCCTTGTCCAGTAAGTTCACTGAGATCGTTATAACAAAAGGAAACCACGATGGTGGTTTATCTACGATAACAAATAGAATCGACGGGATCAAACTGGTAAACGAATTCGTATACGGTGACGTAGGGTTCATGCACGGGCACGCCATGCCGACCAAAGAGATGGTGAAGAGGGTGAGGACGATATGTTTCGGCCACTTGCATCCTTCCGTAACCATGGTGGACAAGAACGGCGTATTGTACAAGGAAGATTGCTGGTCCGTATTCGACGTGCACTTCCCTAGATCGAAATATAAGAATCAAAGGGTTGACAGCGCTGTGGCATTCCCGAAATTCAATCCTTATATAGGGAGTACAGATAAAACAAACGGCATCGGATTCGTTAAATATCTGAAGCTTCGAAGAAGATTGGGTGTCGACCTCATTATTGTATAAGCAATCATTTCTCTGAGCGATTGCGCACGTAGAGCTCCTTTACTTTTTTGACTAGATCGTCTTCTTTTTTGTACATTTTATCCACGAAATAGGGAGTGAAGGGACTGTACATATCGAATGGAAAGTAGAGAAGGACGGGTTTTCCGCTGTTATGAGCGAACAGTCTTTCGCTGTCCACCCCGCTCGAGTATACCAACGACGCAAGGTATACTATGACTAGGTCGGATTGCTCTATAAAATCATAGTCTCTCCTCACAGTCTGATTGTACACGAGCGTACGCAGTCTTTCATCGGATGTATTATAATTCTTCAAATCGATCGTCCTGGGATTGAATATTATAGAATAGCTCTTTATTTTGTTGAGAAACGTATCGAGATCCTTGTATCCTTTGTCGTTGTGCGCCATGCTGAAGCTGACATAAACCTTAAGCTTCTGTGGTGAGTATATAAGGTCGTAAAGAACGCTTGGGTCCTCGTGTACTCCTAAAACATAATGTCTCTTATCGATGGCCTCACTGACTATCTGTGCTGTATACTTCTCCAGTTCAGACCAGATCGTTATTTCATACACATTTACCTCTTTATCCATCCATTCCTTTTTCGCCTTAAGGTTACTGAGAAGATAATCTGGTTCGGCTATTATTGTGATGAAGAAATCTGGATTTAGTTCCTTGAAGTCGCTTATCTTTATCAGACTTATGGGGCCGCTTCTCCACCAAAATGACATGTGCCCGTCTATAATATAATCTGTCTTTGGATCCTTTTTTATGATGTCGATTATCTTGTGGAATGTCATTTTTTTGAGCATTTCCAAGGTTTTTATATCGAGTTGCGGTAGGGTAGCTGAATCTATCTTCCTATTCAGAACTTTTGCGCTCTCTACCATCTCATCTATGAAATTTATAATCTTTATCTTCCTGTTTTTCTTAGCGGCCATCTTAACCACGACATCTTCCATTATATGTCTGTTCGAACCGGCCGTAGCCGCGCTAAAAATTATCATAGTTAATTCTTGCTGATTTCAATATAATATATAGAATACTCTATATATAAAAATTTATCGGATCTGCACCGGTGCCGATAGACATACTTGATTTCTTCTCGAGTCTAAACATAGGCGCTGCATAAGTCAATGGTATGCAGCGTCATCAAATGATGCTGATAGCGTTCTCGTGGGCAATAGGCACTTCACAAACTTCGGCAGTGAAAGTATATTAAATATTGTCCAATCGGACCATGTACCCTTCAACGTGATCTTCTTCTGCCTCTAAGTATGCATCTGTATCCAATTCCATGTGTCGCGATTCCAATTTAA
>CAZYMW010000102.1:0-2434 GCA_964648605.1 Candidatus Woesearchaeota archaeon
GCTTCAGAGAAAGCCGAAGCAAACATCGTCATAGAAGCAGAAAAAGTCGAAGAAAACGGCATTCGATCGCTGCTTTCGGAAGGACTGATGGATCAGCTCTTGTGCAGAACTTTTTCCACTTCTTTTATAAATTCGCGCACGCCGCTTAGGTTTTCGGCGGAGGCGAAAACGGTTTCGTCGTATCGCTCGCTCTTATAAGCGTGTGTAAGCACATTTCTCAGCCTTCTTAATAGCTTTAGATTACTCAATGTTTTATTGCTTAAAATTTCTTTGAATTTGTCCATCAAACCCTCCTCGCTGGAGGCTATCCCGACGTTCTTTATTCTACTGAGAAGCGCAAGTACGTCCATTTCCTCATCGCTTATGAGTTGAAGGTCTCTTTCCATGGTTCTTTTTATCGGCACGCTAGCAGAGTCATATGATCCCAGAGAACGGGGTAGGTTCTCTTCTATCTCTTTTATATAGACGCTTATCTGCGATAGTTTTTCCCTTATCCTGTCTGTTTCGTCCATTAGTGCCTCCTAAAGTGCAGATTTTCGGGTGATTCTCTGCTTTCAGTCCTCCGTGCTTCAACAATGCCGTGGATTGCTACGAAGCAGATCACCATAGTCTATTAATCCGTCTCCTGTTTAAATTCATTGTTTAGTCTAGGAGATCTGTCCATACATCATTAATTCGTAGAGATGTTTGAAATCAGCGTACTTTTTTATCGTATCGATCATAAAAGAATACAATAAATTTCTGTCTTTTATCAGAAGAGGCACTCCGCTCTCTAACACTTCTTTTTTGACGTTCAAAGCGAGGGAGTTGAAACAGGATATGTCGAATTTTGGGTCTTCTTTGAAGTCTTCGTAGGGAGCGAGACTGGCCGATTCGTTTTCATTATCTTTCAACATAAAGGCGATGTCTATATCTCTGTAATCCGTTTTTTTAGAAACAAAGCTACCAAAAATAAACACGGCAACAATATTTCGATCCTCTTCCGCTTTTTCTGACAGTATAGACAGTCTTTTGGATATGTTTTCATTTCTTCTGAGCCATTGAATAACTGCTTCTTCGACAGCTGAACTTAGAGCACCCCTGAAATAGTTGAAACGTTTTATCGCTGCTTCTCTGAGTTCTTTTCCGATCGTATCATTAATATATGCTTTCAGCTCCATTTTAATTATAATCCCTTAAGGTATTAATACCTTTATTTTTACTTTCTAACCTTATGATTCCTGTTATTTTTCCAACTTTTTCTTTATAGGAAGCAGGATTGTATCGACATCTACATATATCCAAATACTCGATTTATACTATAAATGTAGAGGTATAGTAAGGCATTAATTGTTGCGAGATTTCTGCGTATCTGCGGTTCCGCAGAGTTTGAAATAAAGAATACTTTAAAGCTACCTGCACATCTTAATGTCAGGATCCTATCCTGTTTATTCATTTCTTTTCGTCATCCTTCTTATTGGATGTCTTTTTTGTGCTGTCTTGTTCCTTATTATCAATAGATTCCTTTATGCCTTGAACTCCAAAGGGTGTAGGAATACTAAAACCTTTGCTGTCGGTCGGCACAAATATCATCATGTTCTTGCCGTTTAGACTCATCTCATACATCATATTAAGAGACCTGAGCTGCATAGCGAACATATCTTTCTTGTATTTACTGCTAGCTTCTAACATTTTGTCGGCTGCTAGTGACTCGCTCTCTGCAAGTTTCACCCTTGCCTGCTTTTCCCTCTCGGCAACAGCCACTCTTGCCATCGCATCCTGAAGCTCCGCTGGGATGCTGACGTCCCTTATCTCCACGGATATCGCATCGATACCCCAGTCTCCTATCCTTTCTTCTATCAAGTTCTTTACGTCTTTTCCTATAATATCCCTACCGGCGAGCATCTCCGACAACTCTGTCTTTCCTATAACGTCTCTAAGGGAGGTCTGTGCAGCTAGCTGGACAGAATCCTCGTATATCTGCACATTTAACACTGCGTATTCGGGATTAAGTATCTTCCAAAAAAGAAGAGCATCAACATCTACGGGTACATTATCCTTCGTCAATGTCTTCTCTGCTTTGAATATCGTATTTATGACTCTAAGATCTAGTGTTATAGGAGTGGTCTGGATGAATGGTATTATAAAGTGCATGCCCGGTCCCATTATACCTACGTACTTTCCTAGCGAAAGAACGGCTTTCCTATTCCACTGATCGACTATCTTTATGGCTGCCGCTAGAAATATAAGGAATACAACGACACCTATTGCTATGCTGTAATAACGGCCTACAACAAACGAAGCTAAATAACCTATCACAGCCGGGATTATTATTACAAACAATACTCCTCTCGCATCACCGTTGAATGTTCTCAGCGCCGCCATATGTGGTTTTATCGCGCTCAGCATTTAAATACCACTTACTTTCGGAGGTGTGAATTTTAGACGATCAACC
>CAZYMW010000103.1:0-2417 GCA_964648605.1 Candidatus Woesearchaeota archaeon
GTTCCTTCCATTAAAATTTCAGATCTTACCCGCGATTTACGGGCTGGAGGTATAAGACCACAGATAGTAGACGAGAAAAAGAAGAAGCTCATGATGGGCGAAGCTAGAGTCGAAGGCCCCGATATACTATTCAATATAACTCCTTCGCCGGGTGCGTCGTCGTGCTTGAGGAATGCATTAAGCGACTTGATATACGTAGGCGACCAGCTCGACCTAAGACTCGATAAGACCGCACTGAGACGCGATTTTCCATCCGCCAAGAGTCTGCTATAATAGCTCGATTGAACTCAAAGAGAGGTCTGTCCTGCAAATCTGCCGTTATAAAGACCCTTTCCTTTGACTTCCTCTAAGATTATCTGGCATATCTTTGTTCCCGGGTAAAGAGCCATTGTCATGGGGGAAAGATTAACTATCTCGAGCACTATTTTTCCTGATGTTCCTGGCTGCACAAAACCACTGCTCACGTGTGTAAGCAGCCCGACTCTGGCGAATCTAGACCTTCCTTCTATCCTGCCAGATAATGAAGGAGCTAGAATAATCGTCTCTTCCGTGATCCCGTGGATAAGCTCTCCTGGTTGCAGAATAATGTGCTCGCCTTTTTTCAGCTTCATCACCACCGTAGAACTTTTGAAATCTATACCGTCTTCGATGTGAAGGATCTTGGACGGTTTCTTGAAGACCCTGAACGTCCTGCCGAGATGAAGATCCACAGATCCTGCTCCTACCTGGCTTTCATCAAAGGGCTTGATCTTTATGACACCGGAGCGCACCAACTTAAGAATCTCATCCTTGGCGAGCACTGCCATAACACCAATGTATGGGTGTTTTTTATTTAAAAGTATTTGTTTTGATGGAAGGAATACGACCTATGAAGATAGTATCTTGGAACGTCAACGGAATAAGGAGCGCATTGAAAAAGGGGCTTTATGACTTCGTTGAAGCAGGAGATTATGATCTAATAATGCTGCAGGAGATCAAAAACGACTCTGTGCCGCTGCAGCTGTCAAACCTTGGATATCATGCATACATGAGCCCTTCGCACAAGAAAGGTTACAGCGGTACTTTGTCGTTAACCAGGAGGAAACCGCTCTCGTTCGGTTATGGCATAGGCAATAACAGCTTCGATTCTGAAAGCAGGGTAATAACTTTAGAGATGGGTGATTTCTACGTGGTGAATGTTTATTTTCCAAATTCTAGACGAGACTTGAGCAGGCTGGATTTCAAGCTGAAATTCGATGAGGCGTTCAAGGAATTCGTAGACGGGCTGAAAGCGAAAAAACCTGTCGTAGTAGGAGGGGATTTCAATGTCGCACACACCGAACTCGATATAGCCAGGCCAAAAGACAACGAAGGAAACGCAGGATTCACGAAAGAAGAGAGAGGCTGGTTCGGTAGTTTCCTTGCGGCAGGCTATATAGATACGTATAGGATGTTTGTGAAAGATGGAGGCCACTACTCCTGGTGGACTTATAGATCGGATGCAAGGGAAAGAAACATAGGCTGGAGAATAGATTATATCGTTGTATCGGAGGAGGTGAGAAAAGCAGTGAAAGTGGCAGACATCTTCGAAGACGTTAGCGGGTCTGACCACGCCCCTGTTTATCTCGAGTTAGACGAACGGAAAATACACTCGCAAAACTCATAAGATTCTGCCTGGCAATGATATCCTCAGAACACTGGCTGATCCTGGAATATCTGTATGCCTTTCCCGGATATGTCGAAGGGATGCATGCCGGCGCTATGGGAAGAGAACCTCATCTTTATGACCGAGATTGCTTTCTGGTAAAAGTTCTGGTTGTATATCATCGACATCACTATGACCGAATCTGATAAATAAAGAGGTATCGCAAGCTCCTCAGATAGTTCCAGCCTGTTTATGTCACCGTACCTCTCTATCGTCACTATCGACGTTCCGAATTCCCTTATCTTGTCGAACGTGTCGGTCAGCATGCTTCTCTGAAGCCCTATATCCCTGATCTCCCATAGGAACGGAGTCAGCGGATCTATGACTATCCTCGAATGCCTGCCTTTTCTCGCTTCCAATATCCTTGGAAGCTCTATCGATAGGAAGTTCTTAAAATCGTGTCCGGACATCTTTGTGAAGATGAAGTTGGAGTTCAGATTGTCCTTAAACTCCTTGAACCCCAAAGCATCCGCCTGTTTCAGGAAAGAATCGATGTCCTGTTCCATGCTTACATAAAAAACTTTCTCACCTTCGGCCAATCCTTCTCTCAGGAATTCCATGCAGAATATGCTTTTTCCCGCACCGAGAGAGCCGTAGAGGGCTGTAACACTGTTCTTTATGAAACCGCTGTTTATCAGCTGGTCAAAACCTGTTATGCCACTCTTTATCCTATCGATCATAACTATAAGTTATTATATCATCCATAATTTAAATCTATCGTTGAGTCTAAGAC
>CAZYMW010000104.1:0-2386 GCA_964648605.1 Candidatus Woesearchaeota archaeon
ATACCAAACCTTTTAAGTATCTCCGAGGCGACGGCACACTGATTTTTAGAATAATCTGGGAATACTAAGTTGTCCATAGAATTATCGAGCGGCATCGGATATAATTTTTACTTTTTTCAAATCCGCTATAAATGTGCTGCGCTGCGACTTGAATCGCATTGGAAAAGAAGGATGAAAGGCTATGAAAACGTTCAGATTCATCCCATAAAAATCCACATTTAATACTCTGCCACGGACATCTGATAGATGTTTGTATTTTATTCCCAGGCTGTTACACGCAGATGTCCCGAGCCCCAGGACAAGCTTTGGTCTTATGAAGCCGAGCTGGGCTAGCAAGTACGGCCTGCACGCCTCGATTTCACTGTCAAATGGTTTTCTATTGTTTGGAGGTCTGCACTTTACTGCGTTGGTGATGAATACCTTCGATCTATCTATCCCAACCATTGTGAGATATCTATCTAGAAACTTCCCAGCCATTCCTATGAAAGGCCTTCCTTCTATATCCTCATTTTTGCCCGGAGCTTCTCCTATTATAAAAAGTTTTGCAGATTTGTTTCCTTCTCCAGGGACTGCATTTTTCCTGAACTTGGATAGATCACAAAGCGTGCACACCCGCACTTTAGACGCTATAGAGTCCAGGGATTCCATTCTCTAACCGAGCCTTTCTGGCAGTCTTGATAGCATTTCTACCGCCTTATTGTAATCGATTACTTTACCGTTAAGATAGTCTTCCCTGATCTCGCCTATGAATGCTTTATTTTCAACGAGCTGCCTACCTATATCCTGCAGGGCAAACGAATTGTTTTTCCCTCTTAATGCAAAGAGCTGCGTATCGGAGACTACTACAATGCACTTTGAAGAATTTTTTCCCATGTAGCTGTGCATAGCTTTATAGAATTTTGATATGTCGATGCTACTGGTATATATTATATCTTTACTAGTTTGTTCTAACAGCTTTATAAAGAGGGTTTCGACTGCGTTTTCACCGTGTACAGCCGAATTCTGCATATTCTCAAATATCTTATCGATATCCGATGGATTGAAATTATATGTTTTGCCGAGCTCTATTAGCGCATCGTTTCTGGAAAGAAGGTAAAGCAGCGCATCGCGCCCCGCTTTGAATTCTATAGTCGTCTCGCCTTTCTGGTAGGATACATTAACTATGGCGAATGCCGATATCTCAGAAGTGTTGCTGACGTGAGGATTCTTGCACGCACTCACATCGAAATTCCCTATCTTTATTACCCTAATTAGCTGTGTATTGTTCAATCTTTCCTTATTGAACCTTATATTTTTATATTTTGAAACGGCTGCCTCCAAGTCATCTAGCGTCTCGGTCTCGACAATCAAGTTTAGTGGTATAACTTCATTTACACTTCGCTCTGCCGAGAACAGTTTGTCCGTAGGTATCTTCTCTTTTATAACCAAAAACCCGTTGCCGTCTTGGCGGAACGTATCCGCTTTTCTTACATGTATATCGAGACCCATATTCTGTAAGGATCGCGCGAATAGATGTTCGCCAGAATGCAGAAGTGATCCGATCGAATGGTCTACCTCAACGTTTTCAGCAGAAGTTTCCTGCGTCATTATAACTAATTGGATTCGGCTTCATAAATACGCAAAGATTATGGTACTCACAGTGTATCAGAGGTAGGGCAGATTCGCTTGCATAAAATCCTTCCGCTATTAAGAGACTGAGATTCCAAATACAGGCGTGCTCTGTTTCTTATGGGAGCAGGATTAAACAAACTGCCAGCAGAGTGCGATCAGATTAAGTATCGACTTGGTGTCTTGATAGATTAGCGGTAAAGGTCGCTGTAATCCTTGTTAAAACCAAATTCATTCCTGGCAATAATATATTCTAACCCAAATTTTTTGCTGTTTTCGTCGGCTACTTCTATTCCATCTTGGTTTATGAAGTAGAGTTTTTTGTTTTCGAAATCGAATATGTAGATATCATTATAAGTATTATAAGATGCACTGGAAACATCGTTATCATCGTCGTAAACGTCGATATCAGCATTTTTATTGAGCCGCTTGAAAACTGATAGAGCATCTGCGGAACTCATCTTGCTTATATAAGACCCCACACCTGCTTTTTCCAAGTAATTCAAAGTTGTGAAGTAGCCTACATTCGGTTCTAGTATAGAGTTGTCTTTTATTTCCCTAACGAGTTTATCCAAATTAATCGTTTCTTCTGTCATATCACCACCAACAATTACATACGGAAAATTTCCGATTCCCCCGATTCCCATAATTATATATAGAAAGTATCTAATATTTATATGTTGTTTATTGTAAAATTTACAATAATTTAATGACATCGGTAATTTAAACAGATGATTGGTACCTCTATAAGGCACCATATACTCACACGTAATTTCAC
>CAZYMW010000105.1:0-2305 GCA_964648605.1 Candidatus Woesearchaeota archaeon
GGTATGCCGTTATGAAAACACAAATGTTGGTCATGTCGGAGCTTGCGGACGAAAAGAGAAAAGCGATAATGGAAGCTCAAAACCTGGTGATGAAATAATTTTCTTGTACTGAAGTTCGGCGGTGTCTTGTTGCAAAGTTGTTAGGGTAGAAAGATTTTTTGTGGAAATGGAAGGATTTGGATCTTTATTGAGACTTTTAAAGGCAAAATATGGCAGCTAGATGGGAATAAACTATTAATTGTTCAGCCTTTTAGCACTGTGAATCGAGTTGGGCTCTATCGACGATGTCTTTTATAAAAGTTTTTCACAGAGTTATTGAAGCTGATAAAGGATACTATGACTGCTATAGCTATAAGTGCAGGGCTTATGACCGGACCTATTACGCCAAATCCGGGCAATACCGCCGCGGCACCACCTGCTGATGCCGTAGATGCGGCTACGGCAGACCCGCTTAAACTAGCAGCAGAGGCGCTGAACACAGGTGCACAGGATGCTATTATTGTGCTACCGGCCGTCCCTGCCGTAGCGCTGCCTATCGATGCAACTCCAGCAAAACCACTTGAGAGAGCACCACCTGCGGCTAAGCCTTTAGTCATTACCTGTCTTTGCCTGAAATCGTGAAGCATTAAATACAATGGTAAACCTATCAACAGAGCAAATACACCCGAAATAAGAAGACGGTATCCTGAAGCCGACAAACCTAGTTCAGGTTTCAATCCTGTAAGAGAAAATAACACAAAATAACCTACCCCTATCAATGACATCAACAGTATTGCAAACGCCAAATAAGTCTTTTTCCTGTACAGAACCGAGAACACGCCTATCATAGCCTCCAGTATTCCCGCTTTCTCTGGATATGGAATCCCGCTGCGTTTAATGCCATCCTCTAGACGCTGCATACGTTTCTCCAAGTTTTCTGTTACTTTATATATCTTCTCTATTATCTCGTCTTGTTTATCCATATTATAGTTTACTTTATATTAGTTTACCGTATATCTTATATACCTTTTTCGTTATTTTGTTTCGTTTATCCATGCTTTTCTGTTAAGCCTTCTGTAAAAATGCAATCGTTTCTTGAGATGCTTAAGCCATGCATAGTCATCCGATAATGCCACCCTTTTGGGGGTTAGCTCCAACGGATCTATAAGCTTTACGGCGGTTTTTTCGTTTATAATTATGTTGTTCGGATTTAGGTCACCGTGGCTCAGCTTCTTTTTGTGCAATCTGGATATAAAAGATTCGATCGTTTTTTCTATCTTGAGACTGTCTTTGTATGATAATTTTCCGCTGCGGATGAGTTCTTCTAAACTCTTTCCTGTAGCTTTTTTCATCAAGAAACCTATCGGTTTTTTATGTTTGTCCAGGACCAAGCAAAGCGGCTTTATCATCATTTTAGGTTCTGCAGCATAAAGCTTTCGCATCAGTACGAACTGCTCGACCGGCAGATGCCATAGTTTATACGGACGATAGCGCTTATACGACAACCCGGTTCGATACAACACAGAATTATTCAGATGATCGCCGACGATGCAAGGGACGTATTTTCCATTTATATTAAAGGTCTTTATCTCGTCCTTAAGATTCGTTGTTATCTTCTTGGTGATTGCCGGGTTGGGTGCTTTGTGAAAAACGTCAACGATTCTGTCCAATAAAAGACCAAAAGAAGAAATCTTCTTTCGCACGCCTGGCGGGGAGATCCTAACTATATAAGTAGTAAGCTTTCTAAGCGCTCTTGTGACTGCGTTTTGATTATAAACTATATTGCTGATTTTCCGTTCAGATCTCATTATTTAATCAGTGGATCCGAAAGTGCAGATTTTTAGACAATCCGTTACCTTCAGCCCTTCCCGTTTCGGCGATGATGCTTGCTTTGGATCGCTCCGAAACGGAGTGGATCCTATATTTGAATACTCTCATCATAGTTTATTAATTCATCTTTTGTTTAAATCCATTGTCGAATATTGTAATTTCCGCACTTATAAATGGAGGGTTTCAAACAATCGTATGGACGGCCTAAAATTCGAGACAAAACCGGGTTTTGAGGATATTGCCGAATCTACAAGATTAGTGAGCATAAAGTGGGAGGGAGTCACTTACCCATAATTGACGCCAAAGAGAGGGTGAATGATATAATTAAAGATTGCTCTAAGAAATGGTGATGACATGTTAGTACCCGCCATATAATATACATAAGATATAAAGATGACCTCAGACCCAAATAGGAGCAGTGCAACTATGCCATAAATTGGCTTGTTCTTTACTATCACTGCCATTGTGAGGTATAGTTCAATTAAAAACAGACCTG
>CAZYMW010000106.1:0-2259 GCA_964648605.1 Candidatus Woesearchaeota archaeon
TGGATGGAAGACAAAGGGAATAGAACGACGCCTCTGACTCGATCCTGCAGAAATACAGCTACTATGCAAGCTTCAGATCAAACCCAGCTTTGTGGCGAGGTCCATGGCATCGCTTTCTGGTTTGAGCTTGACTATCGCAACCCTTTCACCACCCATCTTGTTTATTATATTTATTCTGTCGACTTTTACAGCGAAAAGATTCTCCAGTTCTTTTTTTATGCTTATCTTATTCGATGCTTTTGAAACCACCAAGGAGAGCTTGTTTTGCATCTGCATCAGCTTATTGGCTTTCTCGCCGCCTTGTATACTGATTATATCCTTTATGTTCTGTTCCATATCATTTCAAAGACATTATGGCGTCTTTAGTCCATATGAGCAGTCTCCCTGGCCTGCCTGCATTCGTGACATCCGATATCGACAAACTGTCCGGTTTCTTCACGATTATGTTCATATTCGATAAGGATTTTGACGCATTCGTGGTGTCTGTAGTAATAAAAACTAGGCTGAGTTTTCTCTTGTATTTTCTGCCTCTGAATTTCCCTTTGCCGGCTCTTATCTTTTTCTGCTTTATCCTTTCGAGCTCTTCAGACAAACCTATAGAAGATAGAACCTTCCTCGCATCCTTGGTTTTTGCCAGCGAGTTTATCCTGTTGTCTATCACTATCGGCAAATCGATCGCGTCACTCCTGTGAAATTTCGATACGAATTCCTTTTTTGACGACGCCGATATGCCCATCCTTATGGCGAGGCTCAGCTCCTTTTTGTTCATCTTTTTAGCAAGAACCTTCGTTGACACGGGCGGATGAGCCTCCCTGCCGCCCACGGTGTGGGGAGCCTCCGCTGCGACATACGAAAAACTGGTACCGATGTGCGACAATACTTTCTTTGGAGTCCTATTGTAACCCCTGCCGTAAACTGTCTTGTAGGATCTTCTACGCTTGGTAAGCTCGGTGGATTTCCTCATGCCGGCTAGCGGATCGGTATACTTCAATTGGAACCTCTTGGATGCCTCGGATTCGTATGCCCTTTTCAAGATTTCTGTATTTATCTCTTGTGAGAAGACGCTAGGTAATTCTATGTCTTCGCTGCTTGTATTATCCAATGATATAACTTTTACCATACTGCCTCAGCGTATAAAATTCACCTTTACAGGCTCGAGCTTTTTGATCTGGCGGATCGCCTTCCTGATTATTATCAGTCTGCCTGTAGAACCGGGAACAGACCCCTTTAAGACGATAGCCGTTTTCAAGACGTTGCCGTAGCGTGTGTAACCTTTCTTTATGTTGATATCCTCCGGGTTTTTTACGATTTTAAGTACAAACTTATTGTATTCGACACGGGAGTTAAAACCGAGCCTTCCGTGCTGCGGGACGGTAAACTGCACTTTCGCCATGGATTCTGCCCCCAAGTTTCCTGCTTTCCTCCTGGATTTGCTCGCATGCTTCGGGAATATCTTCACACCGAATCTTTTAACCGACCCGCTGAAGCCCTTTCCTTTCGTCACGCCCCCCACGTCGACGAACGAACCGTCTTTTATTATATTGGATATATCGAGTTCTTTTCCGAGGAAGTCCTTCGCTACGGAGTATTTTTCATCGAGATTACCACCTACACCAAGCTCGAATATTTCGGGCTTCTTTTTAAAACGGGCGAGCCACGGCTGTGTAGAAACAAGCAGCCTTAAATCGTCGGATTTGACTTTTAACTCATCGGGTACGCTGTTGTTCTCTTTGTATTTCAGCGTCCTATTTATGTTCTTGTTAAGCCCTGCTGCCCAGCTTTCTCCCACGGTTTTCTTGTTATTGTAGAATCTTATCGCGACCACCGCAAGAGGCGGACATTCTATGACGGTGGCGTTGGTAACCAGCTCGCCTTTGAACGTCGGCGAATTTTTGTCACCGTCGATATACGAAACTTGAAGCATGCCCGCCTTGTATCCGGCAAAGCCGCTTAATTCCTTCGATTCTAAAACACCAAAATTCGTGGGGTTATTGAACGCTCTGCTGCTTCTGCTTATAGGATAATACTGAAGACTTCCCCTGCGAGGCGTGCTTTTTTTTGTTATTTGATGTCCCATTGTTTCCTCTTTAGCTCCCTGCCATCTACGCTAAGATAGCCGGTCTTGTCCTTCTCCAGCCCATTTCCGGGATGAATTTCATACCTAGGTATCATCATAATCTTATCCATGCCACCTGCGGTTTAAATCCATCATTGCTTTCGGATACGCTGTATCTAATAAAGGATAGACACATATTTAAA
>CAZYMW010000107.1:0-2191 GCA_964648605.1 Candidatus Woesearchaeota archaeon
CGGACTCTGTTTTCAGAGCCGTCACAGAAACGTTCACTTCAACAGAAGATAGCCTATTATAGATATTAGTATCACTAGACCTAAACCGACCAGAAAAGCGACAGGAGACAAAGCTATAAGCACTATAAGAAGAAGCCCCACGAAAATACCAAAAGCAGCTCTGGAAGCCATCTTTTTGCGTATATAATGCACACCGTAGCCTATCGCAAAGAAAGCGAATGCCGAAGCAAAGGACAGAGCGCTCAGTATTATTATAGGTATATAGACGAAAATAGTCCCTGGAACTATGGTGACTATGTTCGAGAATATCGTTATAAGCACTATAGGAACTGCTGCTGTAACCAATAGCTTCATATTCTGGTTTCCGATGAGGAATTTCGGCATAATGCCGTCTTTAGCCATATCGTCGAGAGTGTGATTGGACGAATTTATAAGAGTGAACGCCATCGTAAGGATTACTATTATCGAAAGCCCGATCAGTACATCTTGGAGAAGACTCCCGAAGCCGGAAGACAAGACGTTTGTCGTGAACACGGAAGTCAAGCTAAGTTGGATAGCACTGGATGAAAGTGTCCCTCCTGTTTCATATACAAGAAGCTGGATTATGGAGAATACTACTATCACCGTGAATATTGTGTACAAAAGCGCCCTGGCGACTTTGGACCTGTCTTTTCCTTTATAAACTATCGCTATGCCTTCGAATCCCCCGTACATCCACAGTAAAACAAGCAGGGCCAGCGATAAAGGAACCACCCCGGTAAGGGCAGAGAACTGCACCTGTCCGTTTATAGGATGGGCTCCGTGCACAGCTATCGCGATGATTCCGACGATTATCAGTAGAAACACGAAGAATATTTTCAGGGCGCCGGCGAAGGTTATCGTACGCTTGGCGCGATTGTAGAAAAGAAGGACCCACATCAAAAGGAAAACGATATCTACTACGGCTATAGCTATATATACGTTAAGCCCAAAAAATATCGACAATTCTCCCACGGATGCTATGCCCGCTGCGGTTATGGTTATTATGAACGATACCAACAACAAGAATCCGAATATAAAAGAATACTCTTTTCCCAGTGTTTCTTTGAGGAACCTGTAAGGATCGTGACTGTGGGTAAGGGAGATATCATAGATCAATATAGCTATAAGGAGCGCTAAGAAACCTGCGCCTATCACAAAGTATACCGATAGCACCCCGCCATAAAAAAGCGCTATGAATATGGGGATAACGAGTATGCCTAGACCTACTATGCCGGCTACACCATGAAAGTAGAGTTCTGGAACGCTGTGCTCGCCTGCACTCGCCGATCTTTTATTGGAAGCGACCTTCGATCCTCTTTTTGCACTGCTCGATCGCTTTCTTGATGTTTTTTGCATACAAATAAATGCAATATGTGATATAAATACCTGTTTTATACGGGAGTATGAATATCGTAGATTAACGCGGGAGAAAAACGCTGATCTAAAGGCGTAACGCATTTAAGCAAAGGTGGTCATAATATCGCTATGAGAACGTTGAACTACAGAATCCGCCCTGCAGAGAATCTGGGAAAGGCCGCCGATGAAGGGTTTGAAGGTGAAGGACTGCTTTGCAACCTGTTTCTCGAAGCACCGATCAAGGATCATACTCAAATAATATCCTTATTTAGGGACAGTTCAAATTGGAAATCATCGAGGCACAAAAGACGGGAAGCAAAAGCCACCGTAGAGCGGCAGTTTGTTCTCTATTGATCTTTTCATGGAAGAACTTTTATATATTTTGTATGGAAACCATCCAAAAAGCAAGAAATTGTATGCAGAGGGAGGGAAGATAATAAATTTCATCAAAGAGAAACACTCTGTAAGCAGGGATGAACTCGCAGTATTTTTGAACGTCGACATAAACTCACAGAGCGGAAAGAAGCATTTTTACAACTTGTTATCCCCCATGTTCGATAAGATCCTGGTTTCTGAGCGCCACGGGAAAACGGTTTACTACCATCTATCCTACGACCTGTTCAGAGTCTACCTCGACAATATACGCAGAAAAGCCAGATATTATCTTGCGCCACCCGAAGAAGCAAGAACAAACGATGAAGAGGAATAAAGTAGGTCTGGCAGCGACTTAAGCCGCGAACGAAGGAAGGACTAGAAAGGTATCATGAACAGGCCCTTATAGCCGATGTCCACATCATTCCACTATATATATAGT
>CAZYMW010000108.1:0-2171 GCA_964648605.1 Candidatus Woesearchaeota archaeon
AAAACAATCTATTCAACCGTTCCTCGCTGAAGTTCCCGGGTATTATCTTGACCCCGTAGCTCTTTGCAAAGTCATAATCCTGCTGTGAGAGCTTATCGTTGGTCTTGATTAGCCAGTTAACATCATATCTACTTTTGAGCCTTGGGTATATATCCTGCAAGAAGCGAAAGCCGCGGGTGTATATGCCGCCATTTGCTATCATAAGTATTGTTATCCCACGGTGCTTCTTCCGCTCTATTTTATTATATTTCACCGTAGTATAGATCACGGAAAGTTTTTTGTGTATATCGGGGTCATCGAACTCCGCCTCCATAATTTTTTTTGCGGTGTCTGTAACAACAACTATCCCTTTACAATATTTACTTTTCAGAAAGTGGCGGACGATGGCTTTCTGTCTAAAACCCCACAGCTTATAATCCATTCCGACAAAGCCGTATGGATGCTCAACTTCAACTATCCAAGGTTTTCTATTCAAAGGCAGTATGCCTCTTGTCGAATATATGATCTCTGCATTAGTTCTATAATAGGTTATCCTAGGTAATCCCAAAAGTTTAATCGCGAGCACCGATAAAAAACGCAACGAAAAGATCTTTTTCCAGCTGGCTCCTGTTCGAATTGGGCTGTAGTATTTATTAACATCTGGATTTCCTGAAATTTCGTACTCAAAACCTTTTGGTAGATTGTTTATGAACGACTTATATCTTGGGTGCACTCCTACAGCTATGAACACTTTCATATCGGATATTATACGCCATTATTTTAATAGCTATTTGACGGTCTACATAAAAGTTATAAACAGCGGCAGCCTAAGCCTTTTATGAAAGTGATGATAGGCGGGATAGACGGATATATAGGATGGGCTTTGGCGCTGCATTTGGTCTCCAGAGGGCACGAAGTCTCGGGAGTGGACAATTTCTACACTAGGAAGCGCGTGAAGGAAGTGGGTTCGTGGTCGGTCACCCCTATAACGGCGATAGAAAAAAGAACAGAAACTGTAAGAAAAATGGTAGGGAAGAGGATAGGTTTCATAAAAGGGGACCTTGCGGATTACAATGTTGTGAGGAAAGCTCTAATGAAATTCAAGCCTGACGCTTTTGTACACTTGGGGGAGCAACGCTCTGCACCATATTCGATGATAGATGTAAATCACGCCGTTGAAACCCAGGTTACGAACATCACCAGCTCGTTAAACTTGGTTTATGCCGCTGCAGAAGTATCACCAGACATGCATATAATCAAAATGGGAAGTATGGGGGAGTACGGAACGCCTAATATAGATATTCCTGAGGGATTCTTTGATATCGAATACAACGGCAGAAAGGACAGGCTTCCATTCCCTAAGATGGCGGGAAGCTGGTACCACTGGAGCAAAGTTCACGACACTGGAAATATGATGTTTGCCAACAAGATATGGGGCCTGAAGATAACAGATGTCATGCAGGGTGTCGTGTACGGGACCCGTACACCCGAGATAAACGACGATGGGCTTTTGACGCGTTTTGACATCGATGAAGTGTGGGGTACTGCTTTGAATCGCTTCTGTGCGCAAGCTGTCATAGGAATGCCGCTTACAGTCTATGGAAAGGGTGGCCAAACTAGAGGATTCATCAGTTTAACGGACAGCATCCAGTGTTTAAGGTTGGCGATAGAGAATCCTCCCAAAGAAAAGGAATATAGAGTCTTCAACCAGTTTGATGAACCGTACTCTGTGCTGTCGCTGGCTGAAAAAGTCAAGGAAGCGGCGAAAGGCTTCGGATTAGAAGCCGATATAGACCATGTCGCTAATCTGAGGGTCGAAGCAGAGCAGCATTATTATAATCCGGTGCACGAGAATCTGAAAAACTTGGGATATCGCAGAACCAAGCTTTTGGACGAAGAACTGAAAGACATACTAAAGGACCTGATTAAATCTAAATCGAGGATTCATGCAAAGAAGGATAAACTTATGCCGAAAACTAACTGGAGAAAGACGAACAACTTGTAGAGCGCACTGAACGCTGATCATACCAAAATTATACGATTCGGTGCTTGATTTCAAAGAGGACGCATCCGTCAAAAAGCTTGCGGACTCCGCCGGCAGGACGCTTCGGTGTCTGGATAGAGCTAGGAAACGTTTCTGGGTGCAGCGTTCAAGGAGGGTCTGCCCTCGTTTCATCGAAGGCTTTGAGATA
>CAZYMW010000109.1:0-2146 GCA_964648605.1 Candidatus Woesearchaeota archaeon
TAAGAGTATACACACTTGACAATCTTTACGCTTTCCAGCCGACCCTGCAGAATATATCTGGCTTGTGTTCGCAGAACGAATCGACCATGATCCTTTTCTATGGAAACAACTGCGCCAGTTGCCAGACCGAACTAGACGCATTCACAAATGTCACCAGCTCGTTTGGAGGATCGTGGATAGGCGGCCAGTTTTATGGACCTTATTTCTGCGCGTATGAATTTAACATAACGCAGTATAATCTGGATCCATCGTCTGTCGTTGCACCGGCTGGATCCATACAACTGTTCTCTTCTCTTTCTAATAGGATTCCTACGGTCTTCCTGGGCGGGATGCACTTGCAATACTATAAGATAGGAGGTTTCATAAGCCTAACACAGGCTAAGCAGCAACTTAAGACTTATATATGCAAGTCAATAAATAATATTGCGCCTTCGTGTGCAGGTGTGTAATGGTCAAGAAACTCAACGAAGAACTGCTCTCAGACATATTAAACGAGCTTTCAGGAAAAAGACTGACTGGATCGCAGATTTTTTCGATCCTCAAGCCGAAATATCCGTATCTTTCAAAAAGGCTTGTATACCACTATCTTTCGATAGCTCTCGAAAGAGGGGAAGTCGCTGTAGAGATAGTTTCAGAAGAAGGTAAGTATAGTTGGGGGGGTCTTGCTCAAAAGAAGTATTATACAAGATCGACAAAATAAATCATATCAGTCCCATCTTTATCCCTAGTTTCACAGTGGATATCATGCCGCCTGGTCTTCTTTTCTCGATTTTATTTGCCAGATCTAAGAAATAAGAATCCTCGCTGCTTCTTTCCTGCTTACGGAAGCCAAAGCCTTTTATAGCCATGAAGGCATCCAATTCCTTTTCCGATATGGTATAAAGAGGATTAAATGTAGTGGCTGTCGCTACCTTCGAAGTCGGTTTGATTCCTTTTATAAAATATTTGAGGACACTGACCGCGAAATATTCCACGGTATTGTTAGCGAGCGTCAAGCTACTTTTCTCGTCTTTCTTGAATACAAAGGCTATAAAAACGGAAGCTGCAGAACCGTCGTCCAGCATCTTGAAAGTTCTGTTTCTGTAACCTCTCGATATAACGGCGCTTCTAGCTCGGTTTATAAGCATCTTTCCTACGTGCTTAAAACACAGCCATTTTTTGAGGTGATCGGAGTAGAAACAAGCCTCTCTACTGCACGTATGGCATTTGTTTTTCGTATCCATATAGATAATCAAATATATATGATAGCAGCTCCCTTTTATTTATATATATAAGATATGTCAGCGAAAATGATCGCAGTTGTTAGTCCAAAAGGTGGGGTAGGCAAGACTACGGTATCGGTGAATCTTGCAGCGGCTTTAGCGACGCTAGGCAAGAAAGTACTGATAATCGATACAAATCTAGAGACTCCGCATGTAGCTATCTACTGCGGTTTCGTCGGCTTCAAATACTCCATAGAAGATGCGTTGAACGGGATGGTCAGCATAAAAAACACGATATATAAGACTGACGAACCGAACATGCATATCATGCCCTCAAGAGTCTTTAAGCAGAGGGGGGATGGTAATGCAAAATACAAGATAATAAACATGTTCTATCACTTGGAGAAGCTTGCCGAAGCATACGATTTTATAGTTATGGACTCTAAACCTTCCACGGATATGGAGTTTATAAAACTGATAAAAGGCGTACATATAATAGTGGTCGCAGCTCCCGAAATAACATCTCTTATAGAAGCAAGAAAGCTGGAGAAAGAGGGTATTAAATCGTCACTTAATGTAGATGGCTTAGTCCTTAACAGAGTAAATACAAAGATAAAGAGCATGATGAACGATTCGGAGATCGGAAAAATGGTGTCGTTCAGGAACGTCTGGAAGATACCTGAAGATCGCGGGATACTTGACGCATTGCATCGTGGGATACCTATGGTATTGTACGACAAAAACAGTCCGTCATCAAGAGCCTTTATTAAGTTCGCCAAAGACGTGATCACAGGTTTATGAGTGTTAGAATCGTCAGGTGTCCTCACTGCGGCAGATTCAGAAGGACGAGCGCTTCAAAGACGGTGAAATGCTTCTTTTGCGGCAGATCTTTCGCTGTCGAGAAACACGCTGTGAGCGAGGAGTTCTACTCTAAACATACCGAC
>CAZYMW010000110.1:0-2143 GCA_964648605.1 Candidatus Woesearchaeota archaeon
GTAACCACCTCTTCCATTCTTAAAATACTCGATCTATACGGTTACAATGCTCTGCCCGTAAAATTCGATGGCTACCTAAATTATGATTGCGGCACTATGAATCCGTTCAGGCATGGGGAAGTGTTCGTTTTGGACGATAAAAGCGAAGTGGACATGGATTTCGGTACATACGAGAGATTCCTCAATAGAAGCTTGACTGGAGAGTCTTCTATAACCGGCGGCAAGCTGTTCAGCGAAATAGTAGATAAAGAGCGGAAAGGAGAATTTTTAGGTCAAGATATACAAATGATACCGCACCTGTCTGATATGATAATAAGAAAACTGGAGGCTCTTGGAGAAAAGAAAAAAGCGGATGTTATCGTGGTAGAGGTAGGCGGCACGGTAGGGGATATAGAGAACGGTTACTTCATGGAGGCGATGAGGCAACTGGCACTAAAACACGAGACACTGTTCGTGGATGTAACTTATGTACCGGAACTATCGGCGGTGGGAGAGCAAAAAACCAAACCTACGCAGATCGCATTCAGAGATATAATGGCACTCGGAATAGCACCCGATTTTATAGTGTGCAGGAGCGGCAAGCCGCTTGCTGATAGCACAAAGAAAAAGATAGCACTTCATACAAACATAGAGGAGAGCAGGATAATCGATAACCGCGATTTGGACACTGTATACGAAGTTCCGCTTAACCTTATGAAACAGAATATGGATAATGAACTCCTAAAACTACTCGGATTAAAAATAAGGAAGATTGACAGAAAGAAATTTGATCTTTTCAAAAGCAAAGTCGATAGCGTACTCTCAGACTCCAATAATGCGGTGGTTGTAGGGATAGTAGGAAAATATGTGGATTTGAGAGATTCGTACATAAGTGTCAAAGAGGCGCTTCTGCACGCCGGGATCGATGTGCATACAAAAGTAAGGATAAAATGGATAGAATCTGAAACACTGGAACACGGCGACCCGAAAGATTCACTTGAGGAACTGGATGCTCTGATAGTGCCTGGTGGATTCGGGAAAAGAGGCATAGAAGGGATGATAAATGCGATAAAATACGCCAGAGAAAGGAAACTTCCTTTTTTGGGACTTTGCCTAGGGATGCAGCTTATGGCGATAGAATACGCACGCAATGTCTGTGGTATAAAGGATGCCAATTCATCGGAATTCGATCCAAAAGCTAAGGACAAGATAATCGATCTGATGCCGGAACAAAGAGGCGTAAAGTATAGAGGGGGCACGATGCGGCTGGGGGCTTGGGATTGTAGAATCGCTAATAGGGATACAATAGCTTACAGTGTATATAAGAAGCGCCTGATATCCGAGAGACATAGACACAGGTACGAGTTGAACAACAAATATAGAGCGATTCTGAAGAAACATGGTCTTGTAGTATCCGGAGTCACAAGCGACGGAAAACTCGTTGAGATCATAGAATGGAACGAAGGCTTTGGTATGGGCACACAGGCACACCCCGAGCTCAAATCCAGACTGGAGAGTCCTTCTCCTCCTTTCGTCGGTCTTTTGAAAGCGGCTAAGGAGAGATTTTTACAGGTGGAGTAGCTCAAAGAAAGTCTCTTATAATTTTCTTGCACAAATCAACGTTAATTTTGACCTACGCTTTATCTATTAGAAGAAGCGAAAATCGGCTTGGCAAAAGTATTCTGCTCCAATAAAGATTATATAGCAAAGTTACCATACTACTTTATGGCGATTACACGTAAGCTAGAAGCAGAAGTGAACGTGATAAAAGCTAGGAATAAAAGGGTTGAAGCGGATAAAGCGTGGGAAACTAGCTTCTCCAGAAGAGCATTGCTAATGTTTTTCACGTATCTTGCCATGGGCGTATACCTAAACGCAATAAATGTACCGAGACCTTGGCTCAATGCTATAGTTCCGACGGTCGCATTCATGCTCTCGACTCTCACGCTGCCGTTTTTCAAAAAGCGTTGGATAGCACGCGTATACAAGACGTGATGCATTATAGCTGGTATTAAAGTCATTATATAGAATTTAACATTTTAGCTGGTCGTTCAACCGACTGCAAACGTTAATTAATTATAAGGCAAAACTGAATGGTATACCAGTCGCCTATGTCGAGCCTGAATACACCTCTCAGGAGTGTTCAAGGTGTGGAAACATAGGG
>CAZYMW010000111.1:0-2109 GCA_964648605.1 Candidatus Woesearchaeota archaeon
TAACAAGAAGGACTTAACGGCAAAAATGAACTTTGAAAAATTTTCTTTGCTCAACGAAACACAGATATTCCTTTTTGGGTTTGTAGGGTCTGATAAAAAAAGGACCGGCTTTTCCGTACCTACTGCCACGCTATGGCGCTTACCCCCACCGCTTTGGATTATCTCGAGTCCTGGCACCCATCTTTGGATTAGATTATTAAAGGAATTACATTAATATTCTATAAACTGGAAAAATGAAGATATTTTATTAAAAGCGTTGATTTTCTCGGGGATAACGTTATCCCTAAATTTGAATGGGCCCAAAGGGATTTGAACCCTTGATCTTTCGCACGTCAAGCGAACGTCGTAGCCGCTGGACCATGGGCCCCATTATAAAATAAAAAGGCGAAATAGATATTTATATTCGTCTCATTATCTTGCTATCTGCAGAAAATTGATGATTTTTCTGGTCCGGGAAGGTCTTATGCTACGAATTCTATGGATTTTATCCTTAACGGATAGCGAAACAGAAATAATACTATAGTAATACACAAATTTGTTTTATAAGCCTGAGTAGTAATCTTTTAATATGAAAAGCTGCATTATAGTATTATGGAGGAATTATGATGAAGGAAAATTTAGAAGAGTTACTATCAAACACTGAAAATTCTTCGGGATCCAAGGATAGTTCAGAATCGAAGGCTAATGTCCTCGTTCTTTCCAATATAGCTCTTGGGACAAAGCTTAGCGATCCGGAGATATTGCACAACATAGGTAAGATGATAGAGACTTCTCCATACAAACTCGACGCGATAATAATGTTAGGCGGTGCTTACAGATATCCTCTTAAATCGCTAAAAAAGAGCAGCAGAAGCGACAAAAGCGCTCTCGACATGCTCGAAGACGACATAAAAGGAAGGTACGGAGAGCAAATATATAACCATGTAAAACCGGATGGAAGCAGCAATTCTATAGACACTCTTGAGGAAGCGACACTGCTCGCGAAATATGCTATGAGAGATATAGTGAAAGCAGCTGCAAAGAAAGACATTCCTATTTACTATATATATGGTCCTAAGGATTATGTCAATGTGCAGGATATAATAAACCAGGTAATGAAATTCTATAAAAAAGTAATACGTACGGATGGTGCAAAAAAGGAAAAGAGCAATGATGCAAAAAAGGAAAAGGATGACGACAATGATTTTGAAAACATCTGGAAAGAGATGGATCCGCTTGTGGTTTCTCACTTAAAATCTAAAAATATCGATGCTTCGGCTTGGAGGAACACAAACGAGGATGGTATAAAGGACATCGCAAATAAGATCTACAAAGAACAAGTTCTGGAACCGATACTCTCTCACAAAGGCGAGCACAATTACAAAGGCACAATTATAAAGAAGCTTGAAGACAAGCTGAAAATAAACGACGTTGAGTTCTTTATAACACCTGCCATCAACATAATTGCTAATACCGATGTTTATGGCGGTGGGAAGGAATCGGAGCCTCTCCTTAACGGTGAAAAACGCGGCATAGAGAAGGCTGATTTGGACTATGAAAACGGTTCGTTAGCAGACGTATATATATGGGGGCACGAAGCCAGGACTTATTATACTTCTGTAAGATACCCGAATAAACTCACTCATTTCCTCCACGTTTCTCCTCTGCACGATGAAACCGTTCTAAGGAAAAAGAAAGCGTCCGGGAACACTACGAAAGACATAAAAAGAAACGATCTTTATAGTGGTGTGGTCATGTTCTCGAAGATGAAAGACGGCAGGGTGCAGATAAGGGCAATAAACGGTAGAATCCTAAAGAAAGAGGTAAAATTATCGGAGTTGGAGAAGGATATGATGAAGGTATATGCCGTAAGCGACGCCCACCTTGGCAGCTCCAGCTTCAATCCCAATGGAGGATACACAGGGTACGAACTTTTGGAAGCCTTATTGAAGGACATAGAAGAGGATGGAATGCAAAAAGACAAGAGATACTGCATCCTTGGGGGAGATATGCTACAGGGCGCTGTGGATAAAATCACGCGTGGGGATATACAAGACCCGAAAAGAGCGCAGTACGGAGACGTGATAAAGGGGCTTGCAAAAAACGATAAAGATGTATCATACGATGAGA
>CAZYMW010000112.1:0-2062 GCA_964648605.1 Candidatus Woesearchaeota archaeon
TGTGGCCGATTTAGCTCTAAGATTACAATTTGATTGCAGTCTGGCGGTACGGTGCCTTCAAGAGGTTCTCCCATATGCTTTCACATACTTCTTGAAAAACCAAGTGAGAAATATATGGTCTTCTCCTTTCGTTTGTGCTCTTTCGAGGGCTTTGTAGTAGCTATTCCTGCTCTCGTACTCTATATTTAGCATTGGAAATCCGTGTCTGTTCAGCACGAGATTCATTGCTAGCCTGCTTATTCTACCGTTTCCATCCGCAAATGGATGTATAGTGACGAGCTTTAGATGAACGAGAGCAGCTAACTCTACCGGATTCATAGTTTTCTTATTCTTTTCATACCATGAAAAGAAATCTTTCATAAGCGGATAAACTTCAAGATTGGTTGGAGGTACAAATTTGCTGCCGCTTATCTTGACATCGGAGACACGGAGTTTGCCTGCGATGTCTGGCTTAGTATCCGCTAATAGTTCCCTATGCCATTCTAGGAGCGTCTGATACGATAAGTCCTTTTTTACGGAGAGCATATTCTTGAATATCTTTTGGTGCGACTCGGTCTCTTTTATGTCGTGCATCGGCTTATTCGACGGAGAAATCCCATTTTCTATAAGATTTGCGGTCTCCCTAAGTGTGAGGGTGGATCCTTCTATACGCTGTGTATCGTAAGTGAATCTTATCGAAAGCGTCTCAAGGTTCTTCTTGACTTCGGACTCGGGTGTTTTTCTCAGGTTTTCTGCGTAATCGCTGTGTATATTGCCGAATTCTGAAAACCATTTCTTGCTGTAAAGATCAAAAATGAACTCTTTTTTCACTCTTTCGATGCTCTTGGGCAGAGTCAAACCTAGATACTTCTCTCTGGCAAGTATCTTTCCATGTTCTCTGTAAGTGTGCCTTAAATAATAGTAGGTTCTGCCATTCTTTAGCTTCTTCTTTATATAGACCATATCTATATTGGCATCTACATATATTTAAATACTTAATTTATACAATAAATGTAGAGGTACAATGCATCCTATAATTCTTGCACCCGATGGACGGCTACGGATCTATGTCACTAAGTCCATTAAAAATGATGGATTTATATTGATTTAAGTCGACTTCAACAATCGGCTTGCGGAATTTGTACGTGATAATATTTTATCGATAGATTTATATTGATAAAAATATAGTAATATGTTATGGGAAAGTGGAAACAGATACTACTCGACGAAGCGACCTACGCGAGGCTGAAGGACGCAAGAACCGTGTTGGCGAAAGAGGAGAAAAGAAGTGTTAGTTTTTCTGATATCGTGCGCTTACTGATAAAAAGGGATCTTCAGATGCTGGTGCTTGACAAGGACGTAAGATCGTACATAACGGAGTATGTGAGGATGCTTAGTGCGTACGAAGGCGTGTTGGGAATAATGCTGTTCGGTTCGGTAGCAAAAGGGACCTGGACGGAGTACAGCGACATAGATTTATTTGTCGTGGTGGACGGAAACCCGCTAGATTACTTTCACAAGACTAATCAGATAGATAAGAAGCTGGATAGCGCGCAGAGAAAACTTTTTAGCAGAGGACTTAGCCTTTACGTGAGCCCGCTTATACTCGATAGGCACCGGCTCAGCGAGTTCAGGATGATTTACCTAGAGCTGCTTATGGATGGTGTGATATTATACGAAAAGGACACTATACTTAGCGATTTCATAAACGGGCTGAAAAATAGCATATCCTACGTAAAGAATGATGCGTCACAGGACGGTTATGTTGTATGGAAAAACGGGAAGAATTAGACGCCATTTCAGACTCGCGCGAATGGTTCACGACAGCCATATTGAGCGCAAAGGATGGCAACTATAACATAGGAATATACGCCCTGGAGATGTCGGTGGAGATAGCGCTAAAAGCGGTGCTGATATCGCTTAATGTAGTCTATCCAAAGAAGCATGACATTATAGCTACGTTCGTGAATGCTGTAGAAAAAGAAAAAGACCGGCTGCCGGCCAGTCTAATCAAAGAGGAAAATTTTGTAGTGGATACGTTCAGGGAACTACTAAAGATGCGGGGGCCTGCAGGCTATACATT
>CAZYMW010000113.1:0-2054 GCA_964648605.1 Candidatus Woesearchaeota archaeon
AAATTATATCGTCAGACCCTAATCAGATCAGCAGCATCTGTTCTCTGTATAGAAGGCTACGCTTACAAATGGATCTCCTCCCAACTCACTCTTTTGTTTTCTACAGCGTCTTTGACGAGCTTCTCCGATAGATTCAGCTTGGAAGAGCCTGTTTTCACCTCTATAAACTTTATGTTCAGACTGTTGCCGCTTCCTGCAGAGGACAACCCTTGGAAAACGACATAATCTATAGGGTCTCCTATGAACCTGAAATCCGCTATATCCCCGAATCTTTCCGCTATCATAGGGAACAGCTTTTCGCTTATCTGCCCTTTGACCACAGATCTTTGCGCGTTCAGGGCTCTTTCTATCTCCTTTGAGAGTTCCTTTGTTTTCCATTCCTCAAAATTTCTTCTCGCTAGATATCTAAAAATGAAGTAGAATGCTACCCCTAAGATTGCGGCAGCTATTACGATCCCTATTATAAGATCAAAGACAAATGCCGCTGTCATAGTCTATTAATACATTTATGTTTTTTGTTTAAATCCATGATCACTTTTAAAGATTCTGGATAATTTATGCCGGGGGTGAGATTTGGACTCACGACCTCCGCCTCATGAGGGCGGCGTACTACCGCTGTACTACCCCGGCTTATCTCTTGTATCCGATATCTCTCAGGAATTTATGCCTTTTCTCCATATCGTTTTCTGTTTCAGTGCTCAGGGGTTTCTTGCCGTCTATCACTCCAAGTATAGCTCTGCCATCGTTTCCATCGTCGTACACGATTACTTTTATGGGGTTGGCCGTTGCAGCGTATAAATTCACGACTTCCATAACATGCTTTAGCCTGTCCATGATATTTATCGGATAGGCATCCTTAAGCGCTACAACGAAACAGTGACCGGCGCCTATTCTTTCTGCTATAGCGACTGCAGAATCTACGAGCGTGTCGTCGTTTCCATCTTTCCTTATAAGTCTGTCGCCGGAGGCTTCGTTGAACGCTATGCCGAATTCTATCGAAGCGGAAGCGGTAATAAAAGCCTCATATAAGTCCTCAACGGTCTTTATGAAATGTGACTGGCCTATTATTATGTTAATGCCTTCCGGTACTTCGATGACGATCTCTCTTATTTTATCCTGTTCCATTTCTGCACTATCGAACGTATCTTAATGTCGTGGTTACATCCTCAAGGGCTTTAGATGTTGTAGTGTTGATATTCGTTGAAAAGAAAGCACCGACGACGTATCCTATGTTGTTTCCACTGGAAAGATAAGTTATCGATTCAGCGGGGATCGGCATCGAGGTCGAAGGCGCGATATATTCCACGGCTCTTGTGGCTTTATAACCACCCATGGTCGTAGCGTTTGTTATGGACGATTCATTGAATATGAAAAAGCTATACAGCTTGCTTTCGCTGATATTACTTGTTATTATGATGTTTACCTCGGAGAAAGCGGTAACGTTGGGGGTAGGTATCATTGATTTATTGGGATAAACCAGCGAAGATACAAGATAACTAGGCATCAATAAAGCACTGAACATAGTGGTAGAAGTGTTGCTGTAATTGTAGCTGACAAGCGTCCAGTTGGCCGGATATGCGAAGCATAAGCCATAGCTGTTGAAGCTGTTCTCACTGCTGGGCAATCTGCATCCGTTTGCAAAAAGACCGAAATGCTGCAGGTATACAACAACGAGTATGATTACTATCACTGCTATAGATACAAGAGCGATCTTAGTTTTAAGTATAGCCATACCAAACGTCTTGTGTGCTTCCGCTTACCAATGATCCACTTCCTGGGTGTGGGAACTGAGTTAGAAAACCGACATCACTTATGGAGAACGAGGCTGTGAAGGGTACACGAATCAGCCCACGACGACCTAGACCAGACTGCGTTGAAAATGAAATTTCACTGCCGACACTATAAGGACTCCTCTCTAATACGCCGTCCCATGTCACGTACCAGTTACCGCTATCACCATGCCCGCCAGTTATTATGAAGGTAGTCGTACATGTGAAGTATGGGGCGATATACGACCCCGCGGATGCAGTACCAGAAGCACTGCAAGATATGCC
>CAZYMW010000114.1:0-2012 GCA_964648605.1 Candidatus Woesearchaeota archaeon
AAAACAAAAGAGTGAGTTGGGAGGAGATCCATTTGTAAGCGTAGCCTTCTATACGGAGAACAGATGCTGCTGATCTGATTACGGTCTGACGATATAATTTTATGTTTTTTGCAGTGGTTCGTTCCTGTGCATGTCTATAACGAATCGAGCACATTTGTGTCCACAATCTCAGCCTCCTAATAATAGAAGGGTTTCCTGTAAGCGGTCATCAGAATCAACCCTTCAAAAAACTTAAATTAATAAGGTCCGAAGTATCATCGATCGAGATCGCTGCAAATTCAAATTATATAATAAAAGCTTATATATATTTGAAGATATAATTAAGCATGGAAAAACGTTACAGACCATTGCTTATAGACGAGAAAACTTACAACGCACTCAACTATCTAAAGACACAGTATCGAAAAGATACAGGCAAAAAGCTTGGCTTCAGCGACGTCCTGAACATGATCGTAGGAGCCAAAGTCAGATTTCTGCGTCTAGACGCCAACCTCAGAGCTTACATAAACGCCTTCACGGGAAAGGCCGCCTCGTATGACGGCATAGAAGGGATTATGCTATTCGGATCGGTGGCAAAGAGCACATACGATATGTACAGCGATATAGATGTGTTTGTGATAACGCGAGACACCGTCAGCGCCACCTATAATGCCCTATCCGCTATAATAGAAGAAGTGGAGCCGATCAGGAAGAAATTATTGGTCAAGAATGGCATGCATCTGTATATCTCCCCTTTTTTAGTCGAAGCCGAACGATTAAACGATATAAGAACCATATACTTTGACATCGTCGACTATGGAATACCGCTCTTTGATAAGTATGGCACACTTGAGGCTTTCATTACAAAAATAAAGAGCATCGATTACCGTCGATCGAACGATCCTGACAAGGAAATGATAGAATGGAAATAGGAGAGGCAAAGAGTGCGATAAAGGATGCTAAAGAGTGGCTGAAATCTGCGAGACTGATGAAAGAGAACGGACTTTATGGTAAAGCAGTATATGCTTTGGAGATGTCGCTGGAAATAGCCATGAAAGCCGTGCTAATAGCCACGCATAAAGACTTTCCTAAGAAACATGATATCTCGGATCTGCTGGAGGATGCCGTGTTGATCGATAAAAAAAAGTTTCCCAATAAATTCGTCGATGAATTGGATGAAATGAAATCCGTTTTCAGTGATCTCCTAAGACTCAGAAACATCGGAGGCTACAGCTTCAGAAGCGGCAGTGCAGAAGGGCTGTTAAAGAAGGAAGCTGCCGATAAAATCGACAGCGTAGAGAAGTTCGTAGACCTGTGCGAGAAAGCGGTAGATCACTTGACGGATTCCTGAACACTACGTATAGATCCTAAATTTGTGCTCCTTACCAACAATTTTAAGTGCGAAACGCATCGGCAGGGAGAACTCTACGAAATCCACGGGCGAGCCCAACGGACTTCTTCCGTAGCAATCATTGGGCAGTTGCCATGTTGATTTCTTCTCTCGCATTCTATAAACCTCTATTTATTAAACTTCTTTTCTCCTGCTGAAACGGCTATCTACCATCAGCCAGGCGATCAGACCTCCGTTTTTGCAGATAGTGACGCTAAGCAACAGCTCGCTGTCAGAAACAGCAGCGTAATTCACAGCGTCTTCCTTCTGCCCTCAATCGCAGGTCAACCTCCTCGTATACCTGTACGTTCAATCTTCGTAAATCTACTGGAAAATCAGGATAGTTAAATATTTAAGCACCAAAAGAGAGATTATTGTATGGCACTGAAATTAAAGAACGTGACAAATACATACGGTTTGAAAGTATTCACGGACAGCGGTTCGTACTTCGGTGAAATCGACGAAGCCATAATTCTTGACAATAGGATAGTCAGCTGGAGGATAAAAGCCGGTTCCTCCTCGAATCTCTCTAAAATGATAAAAGGGGCGAGAGGAGCTATAATACAGCACAATCTAGTAAGGGCGATAGATGATATCATGATAATATCCAGCATAGTCTCGTCGCCTTCAGAAGAAGAATCCC
>CAZYMW010000115.1:0-1980 GCA_964648605.1 Candidatus Woesearchaeota archaeon
GTGCCCAACCTACAACAAGCTCCTTAAGATCCACTAAATCCCGCTTAACAAGCAGTGGGAAGCGTAGAAGCATACCATTGGATTATGGCCAAGCTACGCATTTATACAACGGGTTTCACGCCAGTAAAAATAGCAACGAATTTAAACAATAGGTGATACTAATCAGAGCTACGCCCATAGTAATTCTCACCGCAGTAGATGCACCTGTCAACACCCTTGCTATCACGGGTAAAGACGCCCGGACAGTTCTCACTTATAAATAGCGTACCGATGAACTTTGGTGGTTTCGTTGTATTCTCATCATTGATCATCTCGGATAAGCAGGAAAGAAAACATAGGATTGTACTTGGGATGCGGTCGAATCATGCATTTATGAAACAGCCTCACACTGTAGAAAAGCTTATATATTATTCCTTATAATATATTACTTATGAGAACATATAAACCTATACTTATAAATGAGGATACGTATCAAAAATTGCAAAAGATTAAGGCAGGACTGAAAAGAAACTCTGAAAAGGCAACGTTCACTGGGATAATCGATTCACTGGTGTCAAAAGAATACTTGGCCGCATCGCTAGATGAGGATGTACAAGCCTATATACGGGCGTTCGTGAACGAAATAGCAGCCGTGGATGATGTATTAGGTGTGGCGCTGTTCGGATCCGTCGCAAGAGGCACGTACAACAGCTACAGCGATATCGATCTGTTCACGGTGGTGAAGAGAAGAAGCTTTGATTTGACGGAGAGGGTGTATTCCGCAAGAACGAAGCTCCATGCATACGAGGATACACTTATAAAAAAAGGCCTCTACCTGTACATCAGTCCGTTGATTGTGGACATCGACGAGCTGTCACAGTTCAGGCCGATCTATCTGGATATAGCGGAGGACGGGATGATTCTTTTTGAGAGAAACCGCGTATTATCCGATTTCTTCAAGAGGATCGGGAAGGTTGAGAAATCGCATGAGAGCATAGCCGGTGTGAGGGTGATCAGATGGAAAAAGAGCGAGTGATGGCTGCGATAGAGACATCAAAGCTATGGCTTAAAGCAGCGGATGACACGAGGAAAGGAGGCAGTTACAACGTCAGCCTCTACTCCGCGGAGATGTCGTTTGAGATAGCGCTAAAAGCGGTCCTGATGACATTCGATATCGATGCACCGAAGACGCACGATGTGGGCAATGTCGTGAAAAAAGTACTCAGAGAGCGCGACTCCGAATACATCGATGAGAAGGAGCTTGCGGAGACGATAGACCTGTTCTATTTTCTCTTGGGGCTCCGCAACGAAAGCGGTTACATGTACGACAGCCGGGCCTCTAACGAGTCCTTTAAGGCAGCCGTGGAAAAGTACTTAGAACCGGCAAGGAAGGCCGTGTCGCGGTATATGGATATAGCGATGCGACGGTCGGCGGGTTGACTAGTTAATATTTATTATGAGAAAAATGAGAACCTGGAAAACTATAATTCTATGTTAGAGGATAAACCTACACCAAATACGTTAGAAATCGTAGGAGCATTGCTTTACTTGATTGAAAAGAACGGAATAACGGATTACGACAGAGCTTTAGATATCTTGCGATGGATGAAACCAAAGATGAGTTTCACGAACGCGGTTATGGCGTTGAATCTCGTAAAAGAACTACTGATCTCAGAGGACGAAATGAAAGCCGCACTGGAAGAACTGAAACCAGAATTGGATGCGTTTAGAAATGCTTCCAACAGCACTTTCCGAACTGTAATGGACAAAGTGGAGAAATAGCCCGATGGAAGGCGCTATAGGTTACTTTGATTTTACAGGTTTAATAGGTCACGAACCCGCTTACTCTCGTCCCACAGTCATATTAAAGGCTTTACCCGACCTCAATACATTGATAATAGTACCGTTTACAAGCCATATAGAAAAAAACTTCTTGCCTTTTACCCGTGTAGTGCATAAAAGCACCAAAAATAAACTGGATAAAGACTCTTTGGCCCTGGT
>CAZYMW010000116.1:0-1948 GCA_964648605.1 Candidatus Woesearchaeota archaeon
AAGAAAAAGATATCTCAGCAACCCACATGAGACTATTTAAATCTATAAATACCACATAATTTATGCAAGTGCCAAAAAGCAAGGATTTTAGTACGTATAAAGATACGAACGCGGAACGTGGATCATATTCGCTGTTTTCACGGAAAGTTCAGCCCGGGAAAGAGTTCATTTTTAGACTGAAAAACGGTATAGAAGTGGGCAAGGCGGCTTCACTGCAAGAATTCATCGAAAAGATAAAAACCGTACCTATCGAATCGCTCGATTTCCATACAAAAGGTAAACATTTCGGTCCGTGGTTGAGGGACCTTAGGTTCGGTGTTCTTGCGGATTCTATAGATGATCTTGCTTCAACAGGCGAAAAGCTAAGACACGACCTAATAAATCTTTTTAACATGCTAAGATGAGCATTTTAGGTCGCTTAATGTTTTAATGCCTAAAACGCCGATGATTTTGCGCTTAAAACTATAAATACCTCTATAGAATACATTAAATATGGATTTTTCGAAACAGACAGATAACTTCCCAGAGACTTTCTACTCTTTTATAGAGATACCATCCGGAAGCAACTGCAAATATGAATATGATGAAGATCTTGAAGGCGTGAAGTTAGATAGAGTCCTATTCACGTCTATGGTATACCCTACAAACTATGGCTTTATACTCAATACGGAAGGGAAGGATGGCGATCCTCTCGATGTTTTGGTGATCTCATCCGTATCTATAGCTCCCGGCATGATAGTAAAATGCAGGGCTATAGGGATAGCTGAGATGAACGATGAGGAAGGCGAGGACAATAAGGTCATAGCCGTCCCAGTAGACAAGGTCGATCCGGCTTCTTCGACAATTAAAAGCTCAGAAGATATCCCCCTCTATCTTAAGGAAAAAATAAAGCATTTCTTCGAGCACTATAAGGAACTTGAAAAGGGAAAGTTCATGAAATTCAATGGTTTTAAAGGGGGAGAGGAAGCTCTTAAGCAGATAAAGGAAGCACGGCTTGGTTCTTGATAAACGATAAAATCGAATCGCAGTCTACAACGGATCCGATAATTACCGAAGCTTTATAACATCGTATAGGTGTTTTATACCCCCAAAGCGCCTAGGAAAAGAAGGAGAGGACTTACTGCAAACACGATGTTAAGTATGGATATGACTATCTGCAGCTTCACCTTGTATAGAACGTAAGACGTTGCTGAATATATCGCCACCAGTATAGAACCCGAAGCGAGTGCAAATCCTGTTATTAATGGATTGGAACCGTTGTTGAAAGCGAAACCTATCGCAAAGAGCACAAAACCTACACTTCCTACCGACCCTAGAGGCTCCTTCTTGTAGTGTTCTATGGACATAAGATAGCCAACGATTACTGAGGATATGGCGAGAATGGCGACTAGCGAATAAATCACATAGATATCCAGCAGTCCGAGCACAACGCCAGTTATGACTATTATTTCTAAAGATTGAATCACTTTTTGTTTGCTCGCGGTAGCCGACAAAAACAGAAGTACAGCTCCGAGTAGCAAAATGCTCCTCTGCAGTATAGAAGCGAAAGTTACGAAATATACCGAGTATATCAGGATTATCATGGCTATGATCGCAACGTAAAACATCCCTTCGTCGTACTTAGATTCTTTTTTCTTCATCTTATAATGAGAGTATCCAAAACTTAAAAGCTTGTTTTATCACATAGGTTTTATTTAGAAATGAGAGCATACGTAGATGCACACAGGTGACAGCCTCGAACGGTACGTTCGTCGCTCTGGTCTGGATATGATAGCGGTGCCAGTTTTCGTAGGTGTGCGTTCCCGAACCGGTCGAAGCATGGATCGCTCAAGGAAAATAAAGACGGCTATAAACCATTCCCAAACTACAAACAAGGCCGCAGCCGAGATTTGGACTCGGATCGATGGGACCACAGCCCAATATTCTGCCTAGTTAAACTACTGCGGCC
>CAZYMW010000117.1:0-1913 GCA_964648605.1 Candidatus Woesearchaeota archaeon
GATTTCATAAAAGTCGCGAAGAAGAACATCGAGCTTTTCGGCTTAAACAATGTGGAAATCGTAAATGCGGACATAAGAAAGGGGGCAAAAGGAAAGGATTTTGACTTCGTTCTTCTGGATATGCCAGATCCGTGGAACGCTGTGAAGGCGGTAAGTAAAAACATGAAAATGGGTGCGAGGCTTTGCTCTTATTCTCCATCGATAATACAGATAGAAAAAACGGTAAAAGCGCTTCCCCACGAGCTTAAAATCGAACGGCTGATAACTACAGAAGAAACCGAGTGGAAAGTCGAACTAGACAAGGATATACTTCGTCCTGAAAGCAGCGGCATAAAGCACACAGCATTCCTTTTATTCGTAAGAAAAGTAGATAAATAGTCGAATAAATGTATGAGCTGCATTGATCCGGTTTCAATAAGCTGGTGGATACAAAGGAAACGCAACGTTCAACATCTTCTGTTTTTACAACGGTCTACGGGCTATCTCCCCGAAGAAAGTCTGTTTGCAGCCTCCTTTAAAGGAGCGTATATTTTGTCCAAGCATCCACAATTGATATATTTGCAAAGTTCTAGGTATAATGGCTCTGCCTTCGATAAAAGCATAGAATCATCGATGCCAGGATTCTGTATTTTTATAGAGCTCTCTATTCTATAGAACAAGTTTTTGTACATCTCTTGACTGAACGCTACCTCTTTGTCTTTTCTACTAATCCCGAGAATCTTTCCAAGCAAAGTCATAGATAATATAATTATTGCAGTTCTTGTATTTAAGACTTGCTTTTGGCCTTTTCTGCGCTGAGTGTATCTATATACAGTTGGTATACTGGTAATAATTCATCTTCGGGTACTTTGTAAAGTTTGTTCAGCATTAAAAGCACGTCTTTTTTCTCGTCTTTCAGTGCGCTGAGTATTATGGAGTACACGATTCTACCCTTTTTGGTCAGTTTTGTGCCGAGCAAGCCTTTTTTTATGTATCCTTTATTTTCTAAGGTGTCTATTATGTTTGAACTTATACCAAGAGCTTCTTCGATCTCCGGCTGCTCTCCTATGTCTTTTTTAAGCAGCTCGTAGGTTATGAAACTTATCTTCTTTGCTTTTGAATCGCTCGCCTTTTTGTCGCCGAACGACATCAGGCATATCTTCTCTTTCTCTTCGAGCTCTTCGAGTTCTACAAAGTAAGATTTTAATTCGTCTTTTTCCTGTTTAATCTTGAGCTGTTGATATACCGTAAAACCGAGCGTTATGAAATCTATGCCCATTGCATCGAAAAGACCGTGCATTCCATAAGCGACGTAGGCCATTATATTCCCGGCCGCAAAAGCGGCGCCTATACCGGCGTAATATGGTTTGTAGCTTTTCTTTTTAGGTGATAAAGAGCTGCTTTCGCTCAATATCTTCTCTAACTTCGACTTTCCCATATCTCCTCCCTCTCATATTAATTTAATTCATTATGTATATTAAAAATATCCACAAGTATTATGTAGGTATTACTAAAGGAAATATACGCTGTAATGTGATCTTTACACACTACTTATAAGTCGTTATGAAAGATTTGTGAATGCAGAATGCATACACGATGATATCGACGCTGATAATTACCTCTCTGATTATATTTAAAATAAAGGAGGTGATCCAGCCGCACGTTCCCGTACGGCTACCTTGTGGCGACTTAACCCTACTCACTGAAACTAGATTCGGCTATCATTATGGTACAACAGTCTCATCTAGCTCCAACTTGTCTGGTTTGACGGGCAGTGTGTGCAAGGAGCAGGAAAGTATTCACCGCGCTTTGTTGAAACGCGGTTACTACGGATTCCGACGTTCACGAGGCCGAGTTGCAGACCTCGATCCGAACTGGGATAAAGATTAGAGGATTGGCTCCTCCTTTCGGAGTTGCATCCCATTGCCTTTACC
>CAZYMW010000118.1:0-1887 GCA_964648605.1 Candidatus Woesearchaeota archaeon
CGAAGGAAGAGCTAGAAAAGTATCATGAACAGGCCCTTATAGCCGATGTCCATATCATTCCGCTATATATACAGTCATATCGGTGTTTCTCTTCTTTAGGATAGGCTTACTCTTAGATTATGACTGCCTTCGTTTTTATCCCGAGTTTCTTCCCTATTTTCTGCGCGGCGATTTTAGCGTGGATCAGGTTGTCATTTCCAGTATGTATTTCAAAGATCCTGCCGCCGGCCTTTATCTGTGCGGCTAGACCTACAGGTTTTCCAAAGGATTTCTGCATGCCCGATGAGAACCTGTCCGCACCTGCAACCGTAGCATACTTGTGCTCCCTTATTACTTGGTGTGGATATGATATTATCAATAGGTGGAAATTCTGATCGCCGACGTTGTCCGTCAGATACTTGTTTGCAACTATCCTTGCCGCCTCTATGGCGTTATCTCTTATTTGAAGGCTTTTCTCAGATACTATGACCACACTCCTGTCGAATGACTGTTTGTTGTTGCCAGAATGGTACTGTGTTATCTTTGGAGGCTGCGACATCTTGACGTAATTCGTAGCCTTATATTTAGATCTACGAGTGTAAGGTATCTTCAGCCCCCTATACGATCTTCCCGGTCTTAATTTTGACATAGTGTCTTTCTTTAATTATTTTGAACGCCAATCTATTTAAACTTTGGTATATTCTTTTCCTGGATGACATCCCTCCGAAATCTATCTTTCGTTGTCAGCACACAGCCCACAAGAAAAAATCAACGCTCTACGGCGGTTGTATGCCTAAAAAGCAATGGATTTAAACCATAAAAGCCATAGATAAATTATGAAAGTATCTGTATGTGAGATTCGTCTTTCGAATAGAACAGCCATCTACAGAGACGATGATGGAATATCATCTTCGAAAGCAGCGAGATTTTAATGGAAGACAAAAGCCTTGGCCAGAAGCTCAACACTAACCTGCACGAGATATACCTTGGAGCAGTCAAGGTATTCCTGCTGGAAGCATCGGATGGAAGCCTTATCCTTGTGGACACGGGCATGCCGAAGAGCTCGAGCAAAATAATAAGTTATATAAACAGCATAGGCAAGTCGGTCACGGATATAAAATACATCCTTTTGACTCACGCCCATATAGATCACTTTGGAAGCGCTTCGGATATGAAAAAGTTATCGGGTGCCATGCTCGGTATAAACGAAGAAGGCGCGGGGTACGTGGACGGGACAAAAGGCGTACTGATTCCTGTAGCTAAGAACTCAAAGAACTTCAAAGATAAAGGTTTCGCCTTGCTTATCAAAGTTATTGCAGCTATAGGCATAATAAGGCCTAAATTCGTGAAGCCTAACATGATTTTGAAAGAAGGGATTTTCCCACAGAATATGCATATAAACGCCAGCATCGTAGAGACGCCAGGACATACAAAGGATTCGATATCAATATATTTGCCAGATACGAAGACGATAATAGTTGGGGACCTCTTAAAAGGAACGGCAGATTCGCTCGTCGCTCCGCCCTTCTTCGACGATTATATAGCTCTTCTGAGCAGTGTTAACAAAATAAAAGAGCTAAATCCAGATCTTATCTGCGTTTCGCACGGCAAGAACCATAATATATCCGATCTTAAAGTGTAGATAGCATTTCCTAAACTGTAGACTTTTAGGCGAGCTGCTCCTTCAATGACAACGTTTGTTTTGAATCTCTAAAAATATTTTATAGTAATCCCAGGTAATTTGATTCATTCGCCTTGCTCGAGGATCTTGAGCATGTCGTAACCACGCTGCATGTTCATTAGTTTTTCGTCCAGTCTTTTGTCTCTAGAATACAGCACATACAATAGTGCACCAAACCCTACAAAATCAGCAAGGACTGTAACCACACCCACCTCTACACCTACCCC
>CAZYMW010000119.1:0-1728 GCA_964648605.1 Candidatus Woesearchaeota archaeon
AAAAAGAAGGATGGCATCGCATATAAGCAACACTCACAGAATATCGAAGGAGGATGCCATGTCCTTCATTAAAAACAACTATAACGTAGACATACAGAAATGACATGGAAACTTCTTTCGAAAGGATCGCTGGCAGTTTGGTGAGCAAACCCGTCAAACACAACCGTTTTATGCGCTTCAACAAGCACAAAATGCAGCCCCACGACAGAAGGAGAAATCTGTGTGTAAGATGCAACAGAGCCGAAGCCCACATAAGCATCCACGGGCTCAATTACTGCAGAGAATGTTTCAGGGACGTAGCGGAGGACATAGGTTTCAAAAAATACGGCAAAGAGGCGTAATACATGGCAGACACACTTTCAAACATATTCAATATAATGAGCATAGCCAGGAAGGTCGGTAAACGGACGTGCGTAATCGGACCTGCGTCAAGATTCCTCGTCAAGACGCTCGATATAATAAAAAGCAACGGTTATATAAACAAATACGAGATAATAAACGACTCGAGAGGGGGGTTCATAAAGGTGGAGATAAGCGAGAACCTCAATCAGTGCAAGGCAATACGCCCCAGGCTTCCGATCAAAGCAGCCGATATAACCAAATACGAAAAAAGACTCCTCCCTTCCTTAGGCTTCGGGATAATAATACTTTCCACTAACAAAGGGCTCATGACGAACACAGAGGCGAAGGATAAAAAATTAGGCGGTTCATTGATAGCTTATGTCTACTAAATTCAAAGTCGATGTATCGAGTGCGGATATCAGCATAGATGGAAAGACCGTCAGCGTCAAAGGAAAAGAAGGGAGCATGAAAATAGGGGTAGAATACCCTTTTATACACCTAAACAAGAGCGGAAACACCATCTTCATAGAAAGCGAAAAAGACATCGATTATCAGAAAGCCATAGCCGGCACTTTAGCCGCTAACATAAGAAATATGGTCAAAGGAGTGAACGAAAAATACACTGCAGAATTAGAATTAGTCTACATGCATTTCCCTGCATCGATGAAAGTCGCGAACGGTAAGCTCATCGTCGAGAATTTCGTAGGGGAAAGGAAACCGAGGGAGATACAGCTCCCTAAAGGCGTGGATGTGAAGGTCAAAGGCACGAAGATAAGCATATCCGGGATAGACAAGCACGAGGTCGGGCAGGTAGCAGGCAGCATAGAGAGCAAGATACAGATAAAGAACAAAGACCGCAGAGTATTTAAAGACGGGATATTTATAACAAAGAAACCTTGATATGGAATTCATAAAACGCGATGCAAGAAAATTGAAAAGAGTGGGAATGTCGTGGCGAAAGCCGAAAGGCCACAAAAACAAGACTAAAGTCGGCAAGAAAGGGCACAGGCCGATGCCTTCGGAAGGTTTCCGCTCGCGGGCAGACGAGAGGTACAGGATAGCTGGAAAGATCCCGGTAAGGGTGTACGCTGTAGCCGATCTTGACAGATTGGACCGCGACGACAGCGTCATAATAGCCAAAAGCGTCGGCGCGTTCAAAAGGACAAAGATAATCGAAGCGTGCGTATCAAAAAATATTCAGGTGATCAACCATGAAAGGAATGCTAAAAACACAAAGAAGGCTGGCGAGTAAACTGCTTGGAGTGGGAGAAGCCAGAGTATGGCTCGATCCGTCTAAGTTCAAGGAGATAAAAGAAGCTATAACAAGATCTGATATAGATAGTTTGGTTGGCAAAGGCATTATAAAAAAGAAGGAAATGGTAGGAC
>CAZYMW010000120.1:0-1643 GCA_964648605.1 Candidatus Woesearchaeota archaeon
CCTTTTCTCCTTCGATTCCTTTTGTAAGATTTATCTTTAGGAAATTATGCGACCCTTGGCGTGTCACTTTCTCCGTCGGGTCGCTCAAATCTTTAAATTCCATCAACAAACCTCCTTCAAGTTTCGTGCCTCGGGTGTTTTCATCAGTCTATTGATGCTGTCTATGGTTTAAATTCGTTGCTGCTTCCGAAAGTATAGGGTTTCGCACCCAAAGATGGTCATGCCTGTTTTTCAAAAAGAGCTCTAGCCCGTTCGACGTCTTCTCTTGTCTTTATGTGCAGCCACTGTCCATTGTAGATATAACCGTATAAAATCCCGTCCTTTGCCAGCAACGGAAGCAGATCCTTTCTTATGTCCCATTCCAGGTCACCGGGTGGGATATACTTGAATATAGTTTTATCGAACATGAATATCGACGTTGGGACGAGCTTCGAAGGCAGCGGCAAAGGCAACCTCTCGTATTCCACTATCTTATTCCCTTTTATGTTGAGCTTGTCGTTTACTTCCTCGGAATGAGCCATAGAAGCCGAGACTGCGATGGAAGCTACGCTATTATGTGTATAATGGAATTTTAGCATGTCCTTTAGATCTATGTCAAAAAGCGTATCCCCAGGCACAAACAACGTCGTAGAACCCACGTATTGTTTTACTCTCTCCAAAGCGCGTGCACTTCCCTTCATAGTATTATCGTCTATGTACTTGATATCTGAGCCGTACCCTTCTCCATTCCTAAGGATCTTAAATATATCTTTCAGCAGCACGGTCTGGCCAGATATAAATATGTTTCTGAAACCGTTTATCCTGAGCGTGTTGACCGTGTTCTCTATTATGGTAGAGTTCCCGACCCTCAAGAGGGGCTTATACTGATCGGTGCCGTTGAGTGTAAAGTCTCCGCCGCATAGGATTATTGCAGTGTGCTGTTTTTCGAAAAATTTCCTGAGTATATCTTCCACAGCGTCACTTTTTGACCTATAAGTTATATTGTCGACTACAGAGTCTAGTTTAGCCAGTACATCGGCTTCTATTGTAAACGACGCCCTTGCCTTCATAATATTATTTAGAGTGTTTATTGTATTTAAAATGAACTGAAACCTCTGGGAGTTAAAAGACGGGTATAAACAAGCTGTTCGTATTTAAAGCTCCGATTCGTGTGATTTTATTTGAAATAGACAGCTTTGCATAACCTCTTTATTTTATTTCTTTTTTGTGCTTTATTTTCCCATCCGAACTTATCTGCACTTTAACATCTCTGCCAGCATTTAAATTACTTATAGAAATGTTGGTTTTCAATCTTTCACTCTCTTCTCTAAACACATTTAATGCCTTGTCTGCGGTTTTAGCCATAACTTCTTCCAGCTGTTTTAATTTATATAACCGCCTCCTTGCGTCATTAGGATCCAGTTCCAAAGAAAGCCACCCCTCGTTCTTCATTTTCGATAGAACAACGCTTACAAATTTACCTTCCTCTTTTAATGTATTTTTTGCCCCGTCAAATGAGAATTCCTTCTCCTTGAATTTATCCCAAAGCTTCATGTATCTTTTAACCAACCAGGACGGTACGCTTTCTTTTGGCATATTATTTCGTATATCTACTATACATTCAGACATAATATATAAATGTTAAAGTTTATATAGTATAACAA
>CAZYMW010000121.1:0-1523 GCA_964648605.1 Candidatus Woesearchaeota archaeon
TGTCTGTCTGATATATATAGGAACGTTCTTCGATTCATAAAGAATGGAGGAGTGGCGAGAATTTAAAGCTTTGGGATTGTTATTTAAGCCGCTTCATTAACAAAAGCTCAAGACTTTATTAGCAATCTATTCCATTTTATTAACGGCTATGACTTTATTAACAAAGCTTGGCAAAGTCGGTTAAAGGTTGAACGATTGCCATATATGCAAATGTAGGTCTGGATTTGCTGCTTCGGAGCCGCGGTAGGATTCGCTATACAAAGCTGAGAATCCTGATGCCTTCCACCGCCCTGCTGCTCGTCTTTAACCCCGACACGAGTACGGCTCTCTTTAACTTGTACACATCCTGTATCTTTTTTATTAATTTAGTAGGGTAAGCACCGAGTTTACCGGAAAGTATGGGGATTACGGATCTACCAAACTCTAGGGCATAGAAAACCGCTTCGCTGTCTGTTATCGCGAATATTCTTAGGTCCAGATGGAACCTGGCTAGCCTGAAAGCGCTTCTGCCGGATTTTGTAAGTACTATCACATCTTTTATTTTCGTCTTCTTTATCAAGCTTACTGCCGCGCTTATCAGCGCATCCCTTTCATCTATGACTGGATAATTGTCCACGAAATCGGCTTGTCTTGGTGCTGAGAGCATGTGCGCAACTGAGATTATGTGCCCAAGCATCCTAACGGTAGCGATCGGGTGCTGGCCTATTGCGGTTTCTTCAGACAGCATGACGGCATCCGTTCCTTCTGATACCGCAGTAAAAACATCATCGACTTCCGCCCTTGTCGGGATTAGCTCGTGCGTCATCGACTCCAGCATCTGTGTAGCGGTTATGACGGGCTTGCTCATTTTATTTGCTGATTCTATCAGTTTCTTTTGGATTAATGGCACTTGTGCGACATCTAAATTCAACCCCAAATCTCCTCTTGCGATCATAACAACATCTGATAAAGCCGCTATCTCTTCAAAATTTTCCACCGCTTCTTTTCTTTCTATTTTCGAGATAAGAACGCTGTTCTTTCCCGCTATCTTTCTGGCATTGATTACATCCTCTTTCTTTGAAACAAAAGATAAACCAAATGCAGTTATACCGTGTTCAAGCCCGAACTTTATCGCATCCTTGTCTTTTTTTGTGGGGTAGTTTTTCTCGTAGACAAGCCCTATTGCATTTATACTTTGTTCGTTAAGAAGTGTTGCACTGTTCTGTGCTTTCACTACGAGTTTATCTCCTTCTAATTTTATGGGCTTCAGCTCTATTTTCCCGTCGGAAAGAAGCACTTTTTCTGTAAGTTTTATGCTGCGGGATACTTTTGCATTCACAGGGATGTCCCCTTTTGGTCCTAACGTGTATTTTTCTCCCTCCTTTATTTCAAGCCGTCCGTTGGGCAGCTTGCCCGTTCTTATTTTGGGGCCTGGGAGATCTATGAATACTACCAGATTTCTATTTAGTTTCGTTTTAATCGAGTTGATTATGTTTATTATATTAGCAGAATACTTTGGACCGGCATGGGAGAAATTTATCCTG